>CAYTNI010000108.1:0-9036 GCA_964439115.1 uncultured Saprospiraceae bacterium | reverse complement strand
TGTCGTGTGTAGGGATACGGTAAGCCTTGCCTGTCTGCCGCCATGCGGATATTTTTCCGAGGAGGAGGTAGTCTGTAATGCCAATGGCACCTGGAATTACACGGGTACTTTTCACAACAGCTCGGCCTATACGCTGAATGCCCTTCATTTCGTGGTCACCTCACCTGCGGGCATGGCGGGGTACAACCAAAGCTATACCGGGTTGTCCTTGCCGCCGGGGAGTACTTACAACTTCAATTTGCCCTTGGGCAGTCCTGCCATGTCCGGAGATTCCGTTTGTTTTACCATTGGCATGAGGGATACCATGAATGTGGAATGCTGTAATATTTACAATTGTATTCTACTTCCGGATTGCGGCCCCGGTGATTGCATAGATTCTACTTTAATCAACCTCAATCAGCCCTGTCCATTGATTTTTGAACCGGTTTGTGGCTGCGATGGCGTGACCTATGCCAACGCGTGCATAGCAGAAAATTATCACGGCGTGTCCTCCTGGATAACCGGCCCTTGTCCGGATAATATTGATTGTGTTTGTGGCGATTTGTTTCAGGAGCAGGCACTCCAGGGCTTTACATCTTCCCTTTTACCCTCACCACCGGCGCCGCCATTGAGTTACAGATTCACGCCGCGAGGTAATTTGCAAAGTTGCGACCGGGTGACCTGGCGCTACCGCCGGCTTCCTATCAACCCCCTAACGCCGGTCATCACGGCGGGCATCACTATCGGGGGTGCGCCGTTAGATTATACCTTTCCGACAAGTGGCATTTATCAGATGTGTATGCGCGTGGAGCGAATAGATGATAATGGAGAAACCTGTGTCATAGAGGTTTGTGCCTTCCTCAATGTATTTACGCAGGTATTGCGGCAGCAGGAGGAGTGGGTCAGTGTTTCTCCCAATCCTACGAATGGAGACCTTTTCGTTTTGCCTCTTGATGCCTGGTCAGGGCAGGTGTATTGTACGGTTCGGGATGTTTACGGCAGGGAAAAAAGTACCACGCGGATAGACAACGCCACTAATTTTGACGCTTTCAGGCTGGACATGAGGCCATTACCGGCGGGCATCTATTGGCTGGAAATATTTTCTGCCGGGCAGAAAAAAGTTTTCAAGGTGATTCGGCAGTAATTCAACGCGTGCTGTTTCCGACATCTTTTGGTACTGTGAAGTAAACCAGGGATGTCGGAAACCCTTGAATGCAAAAAACGGGATAATGATGCGCTGCGGATTTTCTGCCGGGAAGTCATCGCAGTGTGGATGTGGCAAGAAGTAAAAAATGCAACATAGAGCAAGGGCGATTCAGTTGGACAAAAGAGCTCCTACGTCCTAAATCAACCGGAGAGGGCCAACGTACTCCAAAAAGTATTATTTTCTCGCATTAAAGTATTATTTTCTCGCAAGGTTAATTCCTAATTTGGCGACGAAATAAATACCGCCTTTCAGCAAATGCGTGGATGTTACCATTTACTAGCCTTGACCCTGTTTCTCATGCTGGGTTGCGCGCGCAATTCCGCCGATTCGGATCAGCGTCTGGTATATTGGTCTTCCAACAATGGTGGTGAAATCCGATTTTCTCAATGGGCGGTTGCTGAGTGGAATAGGGAAAACGCCGGTCAGGAAATCCGTTTTCAGCCGGTGCCTGAGGGGCAATCCAGCGAGGAGATCCTCCTGGCTGCGGTGGTGGCCAAAACTACGCCCGATATTTATTCCAATATTTGGCAGGGGCTGGTAGAATTTTACAGTCGTTCGGGTATCCTTGTGGCATTAGATACCCTGGATGGGTTTGACGAGTTTATTGCGGAGCGATTCGATACGGCCACGATACGGGAAATCACCTCTTCGGATGGACATATTTACCAAATCCCATGGAAGATAAATCCCATTCTCACCATTTACAACAAGCGATTGATTCGGGAGGAGGGATTAGATACTTTTCCGGGCACTTATTCTGCTGTTTTGGAAGCAGCCTCGGCTTTTCGTCGGGATGAGGATGGCGACGGTTACGTAGATCAGTGGTTTGGAAACACTTCGGTCAAATTGGCCTGGTATCAGCGGTTGTTTAACTTTTATCCTTTGTATCTCGCAGCATCGGGTGGGCAACCGCTGATAAAAGATGGGCGAGCCAATTTCAACAATGAATACGGAGTAGGGGTGTTCCGGTTCTTGCAGGAACTGTATCGTGAAAATTATTTTTCCAGGCAGGTGGAATCATCCGGTCAGGACTTATTCATTTCCGGTAAATACGCCTCTAAATGGACCGGTCCATGGGAGGTTGAGTACCTTGAAAAATACAAGCGCCCGGGATTTGAATACGATTTTGCGCCGATGCCCGTACCGGACGGCCATCAAGGCCCTGTTTATACTTACTGCGACCCCAAAAGTGTGGTGATCTTCAATACCTGCAAACACCCGCAGCGCGCATTTGAGTTTGTCAGGCACATGATGAGTAAGGAGGCAGACCTTAAGTTTCTGGAGTTGACCCGCCAATTACCCAGAAGAAAGGAGTTGCTGCAAACCAAAGAATTTCAGGATTTTTTTCTACAAAATCCGGCCCTGAAGGTTTTCGCCGAGCAGGCCGCCTTTGTTCGCGGAGCCGATATCTCCCCGGCGCTCATCGAGGTATTCGATATCCTGTCTCAAGAATATGAGGCTTGCGTACTTTATGGCAAGAAAACCCCTGAACGGGCTATGGCCGATGCGGAAAGGGCAGTCAATGTATTGTTAAAAGCAGTTGAATAATCCATTTTATCGCCATGCGAATCAAACAGCGCATCAAGGAAGGTTGGGGAAAAGGGATATGGCCATTCCTGTTGGTATCGCCCTATGTACTTCATTTGTTGTTGTTTGTTCTTTTTCCGGTGATATTTTCGATAGTCCTCACCTTCCACAAATGGAATATCATCTCGCCGATGGAGTTTGTGGGCATGGCCAATTATGACCGCCTGCTACACGATCGCTTATTCGGGCGGTCGCTTTGGAATACCTTTTTGTTTTTGCTGTTACACATTCCCCTGCAAATTGGGATTGCCTTGGGGCTTGCGCAAATTTTGAATGAAAGAATTGTGCTGCGGACTTTTTTTCGAGCCTCTTTTTTCCTGCCGGTGGTCATTTCCGGGGTAGTGGTGACGATGGTGTGGCAGCAACTTTTTGGATTGGAGACCGGGTTGCTGAACCGCCTGCTCACCGCTGTGGGAATGCCACGCGTGGGATGGTTATCAGAGCCTGATGTGGCGATATTCTCGATAGCCATAATGGCCACCTGGAAAAATGTGGGGCTTTACGTCATTCTTTTCCTGGTTGGGCTGCAGTCTGTACCCCGAAGTCATTACGAAGCGGCTTCGGTGGAAGGCGCTTCGAGATGGCAGCAATTCCGGTTTATCACGCTACCCGCCATTAACCCGACACTTTTTATGGTAGTGGTGCTTTCTACTATCGGAGGGCTTAATTTGTTCATTGAGCCCTACATCATGACGGATGGGGGGCCATTGAATACTACTTTATCAGCCATGTTATACATCTACCGGCAGGCATTCGGCTACTACCAGATGGGCTATTCAGCCACGATGGGCTTAGCTTTTGCCCTGCTCATCATGGTTATTGTGGCGATTCAGAAGAAAATGATTGAAAAGGCATAAAAATGAAGACATTCAGAAATATCCTTTTTTATGCTGTGTTGGTGGGTGCTGCGCTTTCCTTTTTATATCCCTTCTATTGGATGATTGGGGCTTCCTTTACGCCGGAGGCGGAAATTGGCAATTTGGTGTTTTTGCCGGAAGGTTTTACGTGGAGTAATTACGCCTTAATGATGGAAAAGATACCCATTTGGCGTGCCTTGGCCAACAGCGTGCTGGTAGCCGGGGTATCCACGCTGGGGGTATTGGTGTTTGGCGCGATGACCGGGTATGCGTTGGCGAGATTGCGGTTTCCTGGGCGGCAACTGCTCTTTTATATCGTTATTTTTACCATGACTTTGCCCTTTCAGATTACCCTGATTCCCAATTATGTGCTTATGGTAGAGCTACAGTGGGTGGATACTTTTGCTGCGCTGATGGTTCCGGCATTGAACAGTGCTTTTGCCATACTGCTTTTCAGGCAGGCCTTTCAGTTGATGCCTGAGGATTTGATCAGTGCGGCCAGGGTGGATGGTTGTGGTGAATTCCGCATCATTTTTCAGATTTTGTTGCCCAATATCAAGCCTACAGTGGTTACTGCGGGCATCATCACCTTCATGAATTCCTGGAATGATGTCCTGTGGCCATTAATCGTCATTCGGGAGGAAAAACTGATGACAATGCCTCAGCTAGTGACGCTATTTGCCGTAGGTGGCAGAGCTGAAGCCCAGTTGGGCGTTAAACTGGCCTCAGCCGTACTTTTGGCTATGCCTGTGATGTTGGCCTACCTGATTTTTCAAAGATACTTTATTCAAAGCATAGCTTCTTCCGGCGTGAAGGGGTAAAAACCGTTGCCAATGCAAATCCACAGAAGTACCATGCGTCTTTACGCTCAGCCCGGAAAAGTGTTGCTGCGTTTTCTCAATTTTGGAAATCCCGACAGGATTTTGCCGGTGGCCCGTTTTATCGCCGGTATGACAGAGGAAGCCGCCACTGTCGCACTCCAAAAGGTGTTGGATGGTTTTAAGGGAAGGCACAGTAATCTGGAAGCTGTTTTTGAAGGCAACTACGGCAAGGTCAGTGCAGAAGGCACCCAGGCATTTTCTCCGGTCAAAAGACGCTTGCTGGGGTCGTATTTTTCTCATGAGTATGCCCTCCAGGCGGCCGCTTTGTTCAATCCTTCCATCGTCCTGCACCCCGTTCAGGAGGGTGTGGAAGATGGCACATGCCGGATTATTCTATCCCTGCGGGCAGTAGGTGAGGGGCATATTTCTTCTGTGGTTTTTATGCCCGGCATTCTGCATCTGGACGGTACCATTACCTGGATGCAAACGGATGCCCCTTTGAGCGCAGGGAAAATATCCAGGCGTTCTGAAAATCCGGAAACGGATTATGACGTCGAATTCGACGAAGATGTTCCTCTGGCCAGTCGGGTTTTGTTTCCATGTTCTCCGGCGGAGAGCAACGGCATCGAGGATGTGCGTTTGGTTCGCTTTGAGGATACGTACCTGGGAACCTACACAGCCTACAATGGCCGCAGCATCCAGCCCCAATGGATTGAAACACATGATTTCAGGCGCTTTTCTATAAGAACCATGAAAGGCATGGCGGCCTCTGATAAAGGCATGGCGCTTTTTCCGCAGCGTATCCGGGGTAAATATGCCATGGTAGGGCGGCAGGGAGGACGCGAGCTGTCCATTATGTATTCTGACGACAGATATGTCTGGAATTCGTATCAGGTTCTTCAACAGCCGAAGCGCGACTGGGAAATGCTCCAAATGGGCAACTGCGGTAGCCCTGTCAGGACAGAAGAAGGCTGGTTGCTGCTGACACACGCGGTAGGGCCAATGCGAAAATACGTTTTGAGTATGAGCTTACTGGATCTCGAGAACCCTTCGAGGGTAATTGCCAGCCTCGACGAACCCTTGCTGAGTCCGAATGAGGAGGAAAGAGAGGGGTATGTACCTAATGTGCTATATACCTGTGGAATGCTTCCACATCGGGAAAATCTGGTCATCCCCTACGCCATGTCAGATCGGGCCATCAGCATGGCCAGGGTGCCTGTCAGGGAGGTATTGTCCGCTTTGCTAAAACGATAGAAGGTATGTGGCAATTGAATATCGCGCGGAAATCACAAGGCTGGTGGATAATTTCCATCCTCCTGTGGGCACTTTCCTGTCAGGCTCAAAAACCGGTTTGGAGGAATGCCACCATCAATCAGGCTCATTTGCAACGCCTTTTCGAGCCTATAGAAGTACAAGGTAAATCCATGGGCGCCATCTGGATTTATTGCGAAGCCCCGGATTACCGCCTTGTCGCGGATGACGATGAAGGATTCACCTGCGTGGACGATGTGGCCAGAGCATTGGTTTTCCTTTGTAGGGAACAAAAAAGCACGCCGGGCTCTTCTGAATCACTCGCCCTGATTGCCGGGCTTGCCGAGTATATTCTTCACATGCAGGCAGAAAACGGATACTTTTACAACTTCATGTTTTATGAGGGAAAAAGCATAAATACAACGCATGTCAACAGTGTGGCCACACCCGCCTTTTGGACATGGCGGGCTTTCTGGGCCTTGTCAGAGCTTCAGCTTGTACAGCATCCCGCCCTGGAGGATATTCAGCAGCGCAGTAAGACCGCCATGGATCTGCTCCTTCGCAATTTGCCCAATTTGTGCTTTGAAGAGTCCGAAACCCAGGCCTTTGACGGGATAATTCTTCCTCGATGTGTAAGCAACCTTGGCGCTGACCAGGCCTCCGTGCTCCTGCTGGCCCTCACGAACTACTATAGATTATATCCGGCAGAGTCTATAAAGAAATTTATGTTATTAATTGGAAATCAGTTGCTTGGAATGCAGCGCGGACCTTGGAATAGCTTCCTGAGTTGGCAGAATTACTGGCATGCATGGGGCAACTCCCAGGCTTATGCGCTGCTTCAGGCGGGATCCATGCTGGATTATGAGCCCTTTATTCAGGCTGGATTGAAAGAGGTTGCGGATTTCTACCCCCGATTTTTGGCTCGGGGATTTACCCAGGCTTATCGGGTAGTAGCTGCAAACAACGATGTTCAAACACATGATGTACTTCAGTTTCCGCAAATAGCCTATAACATCCGCCCGATGGTTCTGGCTGCCATGACCGCTTACGAGATTACCCAAAAAAGGGAATTTGCCGTCACCGCAGGACGACTGGCCGCCTGGCTGAGCGGTAATAACCCTGCCGTGCAAATGATGTATAATCCGGATAATGGCAGAACTTTTGACGGTATCACGGATGCATCGAGGGTGAACCAAAATTCCGGCGCGGAGTCCACCATTGAGGCTTTGCTTGTGCTGCAGGCTATTCAGGACTGCCCGATAGCAATACGGGCAATGAAATCTCATTCGCCAAAACCCATACATTGAATATGGCTTCCATAAAATTTGAGCACGTCAGTAAAAGCTTTGGCAAGACAAAAGTCATTCAGGGGCTTGAACTCGATATTCGGCACGGGGAGTTTCTTGTCTTGGTCGGTCCTTCCGGTTGTGGCAAATCCACCATCCTTCGGATGATCGCAGGCCTGGAAGAACCTACGGAGGGTAATATCTTTATCAATAGCAGGTTGGTCAACAAAATTCCTCCCAAAGACCGGGATGTGGCTATCGTTTTCCAAAATTACGCCCTCTATCCGCACATGACCGCTTACGAGAATATGGCCTTCGGACTGAAAATCCGGGGGGGTGATAAAAAAATCATTCAATCCAAAGTGATGGAGGCGGCCAAAATTCTCGACCTGGAGCCGCTTCTTCAAAGAAAACCGGGGTCTATGTCGGGGGGGCAACTACAGCGCGTAGCTATCGGCCGCGCTATTGTCAGAAATCCGGGGGTGTTTTTATTTGACGAACCGCTTAGCAATCTGGATGCAAAGCTGCGGGGCCAGATGCGGATTGAGATTGCACGACTGCACAAAACTCTGGCCACCACGGTGGTTTATGTCACGCACGACCAGGTGGAAGCCATGACGCTTGGCCATAGAATTGCTGTGATGTATCAGGGTGTGATTCAACAACTCGACACGCCCGACCAGGTATATCACTATCCTGCAAATTTATTTGTCGCAGGGTTCATTGGTTCCCCGCCTATGAATTTCCTGGAAGGTCATGTCCAACAGGAAGGCAATGGTTTTTACTTCCGGCATGCAGCGGGAACCCTTGAATTGGGTAATTATTTTAATGATTTTTCTGACCAGCTTACAGGAAGACCGCTGGTGCTGGGGATTCGCCCGGAACATTTGGAGCCCAGTATCGAAACACCAGGGAAAGAGGATTCCCTGGTGTTCGAAGCTAGGGTGACCTTGGTAGAAAATCTCGGTCACGAACAAATAGTACATTGTGTAATTGGCGATATTCCCATAAGTGCACTTCTAAAAAACCAGCCCGGTCGGATTGCTCCTGCCGGCCCGATCCGACTCCGCACGGCTCCTGAATCGCTCTGTTTTTTTGAAAAGGAAAGCGGTTCGCGGATCTCCTTCAAGTAGTTTTCAGCACAGCATCGAGGATTTCTTCCACATGGAAAGATGCTCCGCAGATGACCTGGTCAGAAGCTCCATAGTACAACAGGATATTATCTCCCTGCTGGATGTGTCCATTGGAAAACACCACATTTCCGAAAAATCCGTTCTTCTCATGGTCGAATTGAGGCTCCAGTATTGGATCCCATGATCTTGCCAAAACAATATTGGGATTTTCCAGGTCGAGGAGCAGCGCCCCGAGACAGTACCGGTGGTTGTGGTCGGCCCCGTGGTAAATTTCCAACCAACCTTCGGAAGTTTTAATGGGTGCTGCCCCGGCTCCTACCCTTGCGCTATCCCACCAATTTTCCCGTGTCTGAATCAAACAATGGTGTTTGCCCCAATGGATTAAATCAGGGGATGCTGCCGTCCAGATGTAGTTCCCGCCGATGCTGATGCCTGAGGGACGGTGCAGACAGAAGTAGCTTCCGTTGATTTTCTCCCCGAAAAGGGCGCAGTCTTTGTTGTGCGGCGGAAGAATCATGCCTTCCCTTTGGATGTGCTTCCAATCCCTGGTTTTCATCAGACCAACGCCAACGCCACTTTCCGATACCTGCGTGTAAGTTAGGTAATAGGTGTCATCGATTTGGGTAACCCGGCAATCTTCAATGCCAAAAGTTTCCAGCGGCCCCTGACCATAAATGATGGAGGGAAAATCTTCAGGCTCACGAAAATGTATCCCATCATCGCTGCACACCAGACGAAGGTGGGAAATGGTGGATAAATAGGCCTTGCCGTTGTAGCCAACCATTCGGGTATCCGATAAATCCAGCTTGGTATCGGATTTGTAGAATTCGAGGATATCGTATTGGCCATCTCCGTTCATGACGGGAAAAGATACCTTGTCTTCCTGTTGAAGAGGCCGTTCTGCAATGCGTAACA
>CAYTNI010000107.1:0-9121 GCA_964439115.1 uncultured Saprospiraceae bacterium | reverse complement strand
CATTTCCTGCATCAACCTTTCCATTTCCTCCCGATAGAGGATACCCTCGGCGTAGCGGGTACCAAAGATTAGATGAATGCTTCGAAAGGCAAGGCGCCGGGCCTGAATATCCAGAAGCATACTGCGGAAAGGCGCAATACCGGTACCCGTACAGAGGAACACCAGGTCGCGATTTTCAAGATCATCCGGCAGGGTGAAGTTGCCATCAGGACCTTTGAACCGGATGGCATCTCCTATCTGCACTGTTTCGAAAAAATACCTGGAGGCTGCGCCACCCTCGAGATGAGCAATGCAAAACTCCAGCAGTTGATCCTGGGAGGGCGCACTGGCAATGGAGTAACTGCGCCAGCGTTTTAATCGCTTTTCATGGATGGGCAAATCCATGGTGACGAACTGCCCGGCCCTAAAAGCAAGATGCTCTTCGTCGGGCAACTGAAGCCACAACCTACGCAGGTCAGGCGCAGGGGACTCCATGCGACACAGTTTAGCATCATACCATTTCCAGGGCATCTCGACGTTTTAAGCTTGGGCTTTGGGAGCAAAGCTCATGGGTGGGAACGGAGGCATCTCCGAGTCGTCAATAACACCGAACTGGCCCTCATACTTCTTGACATTGTCGGCGAGTGCCTTGAGCAAGCGCTTAGCGTGGGCGGGTGTGAGGATGATGCGCGACTTGACCTTAGCCTTTGGCACATTGGGCACCATTCGGATAAAATCAATGACAAACTCCGAGTGGGAATGGGAAATAATGGCGAGGTTGGAATATTCTCCCTCGGCCACTTCTTCCGGGAGTTCGATATTCAATTGTCCTTGAGCCGGTTGTTTTGGATCACTCATGGTTATTTTGATTTTTTCGTTTTTGATTTTGGCTTGGCCTTTGGATCGAAGGCACCGGGAACTTCTGCGGCGATGAAGGCCTTGACCTGTTCGAGCGTCAGTGATGCAGCCTCTTCAGCGCCTGCCTTTTTACCATCTACGGCCGGAATTTTCACGATGGATTTTCCAAATCGAATGAAGGGGCCCCAGCGGCCATTTTCTATCAAAATGCCCTCTTCTTCCCATTTTTGGATGTACCGGTTGGACTCCTTCTCGAGTTTTCCTTCTATCAGCGTACGGATATCATCCTGTGAAAGCTGATCGAAGTTATATTGGCGAGGTACGTTGATAAACAGGTCTTTCCATTTGATGAATGGGCCGAAGCGCCCCTTGCCTTTTGTAACAGGATGGCCGTCGTAGGTGGCCACCGGAGCATCTTCTTTCATTTTTGCTTCCACTATGGCGACCGCCCTGTCGAGATCAATGGCCAGCGGATCTTCTCCTTTAGGGATAGAGATGTATTTCTCACCGAATTTGATGTAGGGACCATAGCGACCGGAACCTACAATCAACTCCTCTCCCTGGTGTTCACCGAGTGTGAGAGGAAGCTGGAACAACTTAATGGCTTCCTCAAAGGTAATGGTATCCAGGGATTGCCCGGGCTTGAGGTTGGCGTAGCGCGGCTTTTCGTCTTCGGCGAGTTCTTCGGGCGTACCGATTTGGATGACCGGGCCTCGACGAGACATACGGGTAAGCAGGGTGCGGCCGGAAGCAGGGTCGGTACCGAGGATTCTTTCACGGGTAGGGCGCTCTGCTTCCGTGGCGGTAATTTGCACCGTTTTTTGAAAGGGCAGATAAAAATCGCGCATCATTGCCGTCCAGTCGCGACCCGTCTGAGCAATATCATCGAATTGCTCTTCGATGCCGGCGGTGAATTTATAATTCATCACTTCCTTGAAGTGCTGGTCGAGAAATTCAATCACCGTGATGCCCATATCGGTGGGGAAGAGTACATTTTTGGCTACACCGGTGTTTTCCGTTTTGGTTTCCCCTTTGATGGCGCCCTTTTCCAAAGTCAACACCGTGAAGGGGCGCGGGCTTCCCTCTCTGCTTTCCTTTACTACGTAACCGCGGCCTTCCTCCATGATTCTGGAGATGGTGGGCGCGTAAGTGGAGGGGCGGCCAATACCTAGTTCCTCCAATTTTTTCACTAAGGAAGCTTCGGTATAGCGCGCGGGTGGTTTGGTGAAACGCTGAGTGGCCGTGATACGCTGCATGTCCAATATTTGCTGGACAGACAGGGGTGGCAGCATGCCCTTGGTTTCCTCTTCTTCCTCGTCTTTGCCTTCGAGATAGACTTTGAGGAAGCCCTCAAACTTGAGTACTTCACCGACGGCTTGCAGCTGCCCGTCGGGAATAGTAGAAATACCAATTCCCACGATGGTTTTTTCCAGTTGCGCGTCGGCCATCTGGGAAGCTATGGTGCGTTTCCAGATTAGTTCGTAGAGTCGTTGCTCATCGCGGTTGCCGGAAACATTTTGCTTTTCGGGGTAGGTCGGGCGAATAGCCTCGTGTGCCTCCTGAGCGTTGGCCACCTTATTTTTGAATCTGCGAACCTGGGCGTAATTACTTCCGTAAAGTTGTTCTACCACCTGACTGACAGCGGTGATGGCCGTCTCGCTGAGGTTGATAGAATCCGTACGCATATAGGTGATATGTCCTTCCTCGTAGAGTTTTTGGGCGATGGACATGGTTCGGTTGACCGAGTAGCCGAGTTTACGGCTTGCCTCCTGCTGTAGGGTGGAGGTGGTAAAGGGGGCCGCCGGGCTTCGCTTTACGGGTTTCACCTCGATATCTTTAATTTGAAAAATGGCGCCGTTGCATTTTTCGAGAAAGGTTCTGGCATCTGTTTCGCGGTCAAAGCGATGGGGCGCTTCAGCCTCTAGTGGAACCAGTTTGCCATGTTCATTGGGTACTTGAAACAGTGCCTCCACTTTAAAGAAGGGAGTAGTCTGAAATTCCTGGATTTCGCGTTCGCGCTCTACGATGAGTTTTACGGCAACGGATTGTACGCGTCCTGCTGACAAACCGCTTCTGATTTTTTTCCACAGAATACCGGAAAGTTTGTAGCCGACGAGCCTGTCGAGTACCCGACGAGCTTGTTGGGCATTCACTAAGTTGATATCGAGTTTTCTGGGATGCTGGATGGCATTGAGAATTGCCGGCTTGGTAATTTCGCGGAACACGATGCGCTTGGTCTGGTGCTCGTCGAGGCCGAGTACCTGGCAAAGGTGCCAGGAGATGGCTTCACCCTCGCGGTCTTCGTCCGTAGCGAGCCAGACTTCATCCACTTTTTTCACCCATTCTTTTAATTCCCTGACCACTTTAACCTTGTCGGGGGTCACGACGTATCGGGGATTAAAATTATTATCAATCTCCACTGCGTCATCACCTTTTTCAAGGTCTCTGACGTGCCCGAAGCTGGATTTTACCGTAAAATCCTTACCGAGGTATTTTTCTATGGTTTTAGCTTTTGCTGGAGATTCAACGATCAAAAGGTTTTTTGCCATTGGATTGAATAGTTAGTGCTTTCGAAGCGCAAAGGTAATTTTTTTTGAATTCCGTTGTCCGCTTATCTGGCGGTATCAAATGTTTGCTTTTTGTCCGGGTATCGCATGTAACAACTTATGCGTGTATTCCGTTTGCGGATTTGCACAAATTGTAGCTGTTGCCCCAATTTCCCTCATTCTACCGTCCTGCATCACCATCATTCTGTCGCTAATCTGGCGGATAACAGACAGGTCATGGGAAATGAAAATCATGGTCAATGACCGTGTCTGCTGGATATCCTGCAGCAAATTCAACACCTGAGCCTGTACGGAAACATCGAGTGCCGAAACCGACTCATCGCAAATCAGCAGATCGGGCTCTGTGGCCAGCGCTCTGGCAATGCAGGCCCGTTGTCGTTGGCCTCCGGAGAGTTCGCGTGGGAAGCGCCCGAAGTAATCGGCATCCAGCCCTACAGTATCCAGCAGGGCCAATACCTGCTCGCGGCATTCCCTGGCATCCCGGCACAGGCCATGCCAGGCCAGCGCCTCCGCAATAGCCTCGCCAATGCTCAATCGGGGATTTAGGGCATCGTAAGGATCCTGAAAAATCATCTGGAGCCGAGGTCTCAAGGGCCGCCATGCGGCAGGCCTGAGTCGCATCAAATCCCTGTCGGCATAGATAACCTCCCCGCGCTGAGCAGATACCAGCCCCAGCAGGGCACGCCCCAGGGTGGTTTTCCCACTGCCGGATTCACCTACAAGCCCCAGAGTTTCTCCTGGAAATACGGAAAAAGATATGTCATTGACCGCATGAACAGGAGGCTTACCGGGGTAGGTAACCTCTAAATGTCGAACCTCCAACAAAGGTTTTTGCGCCAAAAGAAGCTTCACCCTCGACAGCTCTTCTTCACGCGTCCGGATTTGTACCGCATGACCTGCGTGCTCCCGGCTAGCTACCGGCAGCCGAACAAGCCGATACTCCAGCGGCGGTCGGCAGGCAATAAGTCCCTGGGTGTAGGGATGGCAAGGCGATTTCAGTATTTGTTCGGTTGTCCCGTACTCAACTATTCGCCCTCCCTGCATGACGGCAACGTCATGCGCTATTTCGCTGATCACCCCCAGATCGTGGGAAATAAACAGGCAAGCCGTGCCTGTTTCCTGTTGCAACTCCCTAATCAGCTCCAGAATGGCCTGTTGAACCGTCACATCCAACGCTGTAGTGGGCTCATCCGCAATCAACAGAGCCGGGCTACAACACATCGCCATGGCAATCATCACCCGCTGTTTCTGCCCACCTGACAATTGATGAGGGTAAGCACTATATATACGGTGTGGATCCGGCAATTTAACTTTTTCGAACCAGTCCAACACATGAGCCTTGGCAGATGCCCCGCGCAGCCCAAGGTGAAGCCTGACAACCTCCAGCACTTGATCGCCACAGCGAAATACAGGATTCAGAGAGGACATAGGGTCCTGGAAAATCATCCCTGCACGGCGGCCACGAATATGCTCCATGGCGCTATCCGGCAACGCATGAAGAGGGATTGAGCCGGTCTCACCATCATCAAGATACCATTCGCCTTCCAGCCGACAATTTTTTGCAGGTAACAGACGCATCAGCGCCAGTGCAGTCGCCGATTTTCCCGACCCTGACTCGCCCACTACTCCAAGGGTGCGGCCCGGCGCCAACTGAAAGGATATTTCTTTCGCCGCCTGTACGACACCCGTTGCCGTTTCAAAGCTGACGCCAAGATTAATTACTTTTATAGTGCTATCTTTGCCCATTGAAATACAAAAGTAGTACATTTCATGCGAAGCAACTTTCCCGCGATATGCTCGATGCTAACGCTGAGCCTCTGCTCCTTCTCGCTCGGCGCACAGAACATAAGTCAAAACATGACCTTACTTGGACAATGGACTGTGGACTCCCTCCCCGTACATTCAGGCATTAAATTCAATGATGTGTGGGGGTATGCCGACTGTGACGGCCGTGAATACGCGATCCTCGGCTCGGCCGGCCGCATCCACTTTATTGATGTCACCCTCCCGGAAAATCCGGTTGAAATTGCCTCATTCCCCGGTACGGTAAACTCTATCTGGAGGGATTTTAAAACTTTTCGCGACCGCGCATACGCCTGTGCCGACCAAGGTACCGACGGACTTATGGTCTTTGACCTCAGCCAGCTGCCTGACACAGTTACCATGACCTACCAGGATAACAGCATATTCAGACGAAGCCATAACCTCTGGGTGGATACCCTGCAGGGAAGGTTGTACATGGCCGGTGCCAACACCCAATCCAATGGCGTCATCATCTACGACCTTAACGCCAATCCCGACTCCCCTACCCTGCTGGCGAGCATTCCACTTCCCGGCGGCTACATCCACGACATCCACGTGGTCAATCATATCGGATATTGCTCCCATGGCGGCAACGGCCTTTGGGTATATGATTTTACCAATCCGCAAAGCCCTGCGCTCCTCGGCTCTATGACCGACTACCCGGAGCGGGGATACAACCACTCCAGTTGGCTGGATGCCTCCGGAGATTATCTTATCATGGCCGATGAAACCCACGGCACCAGTCTGAAAGTCGTAGATGTTCAAGATTTGGATGAGATACAAGTACGATCGCTCTTCAAATCCGCACTTCTCGCCCCTGAACTCACGGGCAGCATCGTCCATAATCCCTTCATTCGCGACCAATACGTCGTAATATCCTATTACCATGAAGGTATCCAGATTTACGACATGACCAACCCAGACAGTGTGGTGCGTGTGGCCTACTACGATACTTATCCCATCAACACCAATTATAATGGTTTTGAGGGAGCATGGGGCGCTTATCCCTATTTGCCATCAGGCAATATACTTGGCGCAGATATCTCCTTCGGGCTACATATTCTTCGTGCTGACAGCATCCAGTTTTTGCCGGGTCCTCGCCATCGCTTTCCCGAAAATGCCGCCATTGACCCGGATATTCCCGCTTTCTGCGAGGGTTCCTCTACCGATATCACGGCCTCAGCAGGCGCACAGTCCTATCGGTGGTGGCGCAATGGCGAGCTTCTGCAGGAAGAAGGTGCATCATTGGGCATTTCTGCGGGTGGCTACTACCAGGTGGAAGCCATCAACGGGCATTGTAGTCTGCGCTCCGATTCAGTTTGGGTAGAAACACTACCACTCCCCTTAGTGGAATACGGCCTTGAAAACACTATTCTGTGTCAGGGGGATTCTGTCTGGCTCGAATTAGCCGGTAATGCAGATTCCCTATTTCTGATCAGACCTGACGGCTCCACAGAAAGACTCAACCTGAGCACCACCCTGACTGAAGCCGGGCAGTATGGCCTGGAGGGATATCTCGGCGCCTGTAGATTAGCAGTAGATTCTGCTTTTATGCTCGAAGTGCTGCTCCCGGCCACACCCATCATAGAGGTGGATGGCATGACCCTTTCCGTTCAAAACAGAGATGATTTCCAGTTTTTTCAGTGGTATCTCAACGGTTTAGCGATTGATGGCGCCAATCAACCGGAGTTCACCGCATTGGTCAACGGCACATATACCCTTGAGGCCCTTGATGCCAATACCTGTTATGCGTTCTCCGCGCCCGTAGTCATTTCAGTGTCTGCCATTGCGGAATCTCAAAAAATTGCCGTCGCGCTCTTTCCAAATCCGGTATCGCGGGGCAAAGCAATTGTACTGCGCAGTTCCGGGACTCTGGCAGAAACGGGAGCGATATTCCATTTATACGACACCTTTGGGAAACGACAGTTCAGCTGGCCTTTGCGCGGCAATAACGGCATGTTGGATGAGGAGATTCCGCTTTCCCAATTGGCCCCCGGGATGTATTACTATGAAATTCGGTTTGAAAATAGTGCCACCGGCGCGACGGGCAAGTTAGTGATTGTTCCCTAATGGAAATACCCCGCTGCGGTTGAGCTGCCGCACACGAATAAAAAACCCTGCAAGCGATTGTTTTGCAGGGTTTTTTAATGTTAAGTCGTATGTATAATTACAAGCGGAAGAATATCGGGTTATTCGGGGGACTGTCGGGAGCGGATTTCATCTCGAATCCTGGCGGCTTCCTTGTAGTCTTCTTTTTGCAATGCTTCCTCCAGGAGTTCTTTGAGCGTTTCTAATGGGTAGGAAGCCAGATTACCCCCTTTTTGAGGTTCCGACTTGGATTTTTTTCGCGTTGGCGGCTTTTCCGTTTCCTCCAGGATGAGCCCTGCGGCATCTAGGATAAAGTCGTATGTATATATTGGACAGTTAAAGCGGGCGGCTAAAGCGAGCGCGTCGGAAGTCCTGGAATCTATCTCATACAACTCACCATCTTTCAGGCACACCAGGCGCGCGAAAAAAATACCATCAATCAGATTATTGATGATGACCTCTTTGAGCGTAATCTGGAAGGTATCAAACACGTTTTTGAAGAGGTCATGCGTCATGGGCCGATTGGAGGTAAGCCTTTCGATGGCCACGGCAATAGCCTGGGCTTCCGGATTGCCGATGACCACCGGCAGCCGGCGGTCGCCGTCCACTTCACCCAACACGACTGCGAAGTTACTCGATTGGGATACGCTACCCGATAGGGCGACAATTTCTAATTCAATTTTTTTCATAGTTCGGGATTGTCTGAACCGTTGAGTTGTTTTTTCGCTTCATTCCACAGTGCATCCATTTCGGCCAGCGACATATCGCGGAGGTCGGCGGTGGCATGGGCTTCAATATATTCGAAGCGCTTTTTAAACTTGAGGTTAATGCGTTCGAGGGCAGTTTCCGGGTCAATGCCCTGGAAGCGCGCATAATTGATGAGTGAGAAGAGCACATCACCGAATTCCTCCTCGCGCTTTTCGTGGGGGAGATTGAGCGCCATGGCCTCTTTGAATTCACTGATTTCTTCTTCAACCTTGTCCCACACCTGCTCGCTATTTTCCCATTCGAAGCCTACCTGCTTGGTTTTTTCCTGCATGCGATAGGCTTTAACCATGGCCGGCAACGATTTAGGGACGCCCTGAAGCACAGATTTTTTTCCTTCGCGGAGTTTGAGCTGCTCCCAATTTTTTTTGACGTCCTCTTCATTTTCCACCACCACATCACCGTAGATGTGAGGGTGTCTTTTGATGAGTTTGTCGCAAACAGCGTTCAGGGCATCCCCAATGTGAAAGGCCCCCTTTTCGTCCGCAATTTTGGCATAAAAGACCAAATGGAGCAAAAGGTCACCGATTTCCTCCTTGATATCATGTAGATTATCTTCGAGGATGGCGTCGGCCAGTTCGTAAGTTTCCTCGATGGTGAGGTTGCGAAGACTTTGCATGGTCTGCTTCCTGTCCCAGGGGCACTGTTCGCGCAGTGTATCCATGATGGTGAGCAGGCGGGCGAAAGCGTCCAGTTTGTCTTGCATGTGATATCGGATTGTCTTCTGGTGCAAAAATAAACCTAAAATCTGCAAGGGGTGTTCAATAGGAGTTATTTTTGCATTCAAAATCAGAGGTATGAAATTCCTTTCCCTTTTTGCCGTGATTTTTGGCTTTTTTGCCGTGGGATTCATCATGATCAATATCCGGCACATCATCACCGGCAAAGAGTTTCGCGGCACCTGTGCCAGCAACAACCCCATGCTCAAATCCAAAGTTGGGGAATGTACGGTTTGCGGAAGAATGCCCGGTGAGGATTGCAAAGGCGATGAAGTTAAAAACGGCGCTCCGGTAAAGGTCTGATGAATCCGGGGTTGTTCTAATATCTTTCAACATGTACTT
>CAYTNI010000106.1:0-9140 GCA_964439115.1 uncultured Saprospiraceae bacterium | reverse complement strand
AATTGGCCGTCCAGACGAACAAATCAGCGAACCACCAGGTACTCATTCCCGCATACAGGCCAAACCCGGTGATACATTGAATCAAAAAAGCAATGAAAGTGAGAAAATAAATAAACCCCGCCAGTGCATTATGGCCTACCGACATGTGTTCCCGCTCCTTCTTCAAAAAAATATCAATCTTCAGCACCTCCCACATTTCCTGAAAGAACTTCCTGCTGGTAGGAATAAAGTTTCGCCAGCTTGCGTATTTATTTCCTACAAAACCCCAGTAAATCCTGAATACAAAATTAAAGAAAAACAGATATGCCGCTGTAAAATGCAGAAACCGGATGGTGCCAAACACGTAGCGAAAGGAAGCTTCTGTTTGTGACATCAGCGCTGGCGGGTTGCCGATGAGGTAGCCCGTTACGCACAGCACCACAATGGCCAGGGCATTGAGCCAGTGATATACCCTTACCGGCAGCTCCCATACAAATACCCGGCGCAGCCTTTTGGGTATGGATGATATTGCTGTTGCCATAATTATTGCTTGAATGATGAATAAATCCGCCTGTTATTCCATTGGATGAATGGGGGCCGGGAGTACCCATTTATCTGGCATACCCCCGACTGTTCAGGATTTTTCCAATTTACAACACCTTGACCTGGCTGATATGCTTGCCCTCCTCATCGTAGAGATGGACGGCACAGGCCAGACAGGGGTCAAAGGAATGTACAGTACGCAAAATTTCTACAGGCTGGTTTGGATCGGCGATTGGCGTATTCATCAGAGAGGACTCGTAAGCCGACATTTTGCCTTCCGGGTCGCGCGGGGAAGCATTCCAGGTACTGGGCACTACCAACTGATAATTCTTTACCTTGGAATCTTCAATGACAATCCAGTGGGCGAGTGCCCCGCGAGGCGCTTCGGTCATACCCACCCCTTCGGCGCGTTGCGGCCAGGTTTTGGGGTCGAAGCGGGTCGTATCGGCCATTCGGCGATCTCCATTGCGGATATTGGCAATCAACTGGTCGTAAAATTCAAGCCCCCACTGCGCCACCAGAATGCTCTCTAAACCACGGGCTGCAGTACGACCCAGCGTGGAGAAAAGAGCAGTAGCCGGCACGTTGAGCTTAGCAAGCGTGCTGTCCACCAC
This sequence comes from uncultured Saprospiraceae bacterium, assembly GCA_964439115.1. Lineage (GTDB taxonomy): Bacteria > Bacteroidota > Bacteroidia > Chitinophagales > Saprospiraceae > UBA2329. The sequence goes on along the minus strand of CAYTNI010000106.1, from coordinate 8,004 downwards.
TTCCTTGAAATCTTCGCGGCCAAGCGCATAGCCCACCAGGACACGAGACAGCGGCCCAACCTCCATGGCGTGACCTTTCCAGCGCGGCGTCTTGAGGAAACTGTACTTTTTGTCCACATCCAGATGCTCGTAAGGCGGCTTCGGACCGGAGTATTTGATATTGGTTTCGCCCTTCCAGGGGTGCAGGCCTTCCTGGTCACCTACGGAGTATTCGTACCAGGAGCGGGCGATATACTCGCGGATTTCATCGTCGTTGCGCGGATCCACTTCGAGCACTTTGCTGAGGTCTTTGTCGAGGATGACTCCGGAAGGAAATTTGAGGTTGTTGCGGTCGCGGATGCCGTTGGTTGGCAAATCACCATATACCATGAAGTTACCTAATCCGCCACCGATGGCGCCCCAATCCAGATAATACGGCGCAACGGCCAGCAAGTCGGGGATATACACCTGCTCGACAAAGGTTTTGGCATCTTTCAGCAATTGACCCACCAGGGCGAGCCGTTCTGCATTGATGGCACTGGCATCGTCAATACCGATGGAACAGGCCATACCGCCCACTAAGTAATTCGGGTGCGGGTTTTTTCCTCCGAAAATGGTGTGCACCTTCACAATTTCCTTCTGCCATTCCAGCGCTTCCAGGTAGTGCGCAACGCCGATGAGGTTGATCTCCGGTGGCAATTTATAGGCGGGGTGGCCCCAGTAACCATTGGCAAAAATACCCAGCTGGCCGCTCTCTACGAAGGAACCGAGCCGCTTTTGGAGGTCGGAAAAATACCCGGGAGAGCTCTTCGGCCAATGGCTGATGCTTTGGGCTATTTCGGAGGTAGCCTTGGGGTCGGCCTTCAGGGCGCTAACCACATCTACCCAGTCTAAGGCGTGAAGGTGATAGAAATGGACTACGTGGTCGTGCATGTACTGGGTAGCAAACATAATATTGCGCACCAGTTCGGCATTTGCGGGAATTTGAATATCCAGGGCATCCTCTACAGCGCGCACAGAGGCGAGGGAGTGCACGGTGGTACAAACCCCGCATACGCGGCCAACAAAGGCCCATACATCGCGGGGGTCGCGCCCCTGAACGATGGTCTCAATGCCCCGCACCATAGTGCCTGAGCTATATACATCGGTAATTTTGCCGTCTTTTATTTCTGCTTCAATGCGCAGGTGACCCTCAATGCGGGTGATGGGATCAATAACTACTCTTTGAGACATGGCAGTTGTTTTTACAATTCTTTTTCTGATTCTTTACCTTCTTCAATCACATTGGCTATCAGCTGCCGTTTCTGGATATTGGTCACGATAGCGTGCCCGGCAATACCGGCAGCGGTGACACCTGCGGCCACCATGCCAATCTTGTCCGCATTGCTTTCAATACCAAAACCGGGGAAAGATGCCTGCTGCCGATACAGCGGCCCATTGTCCCAGAAGTTTTCTTCGCTGCAGCCGAAACAGCCGTGCCCCGATTGGATGGGGTAGCTTACACCGGCATTCCAGCGCATGATACCGCATGCATTGTAAGTCATGGGGCCTTTACAGCCTACCTTGTACAAGCAGTAGCCCTTCTTGGCGTTTTCGTCGTCGAAGCTCTCCACAAAAAGTCCGGCATCGTAGAAGGGACGGCGATAGCAGCTGTCGTGTACCCGCTTGGAGTAAAAAGCTTTGGGGCGCCCTACGCGATCCAGTTCGGGCAGGGTGCCGAAGGTGATGATGTGTACCAGCACGCCGGCCATGACCTCACCGATAGGCGGGCAGCCGGGCACCTTGATGATGGGCACGCCAGAAACTAATTTATGAATAGGTGTTGCCGTGGTAGGATTAGGCTTGGCCGATTGTACACATCCATTGCTGGCGCAGGACCCCCAGGCAATAATAGCTTTTGCGTTAGCAGCAGTTTCCTCAAGGATTTGTTCAGCGGTTCTGCCACCGATACAGCAATACACTCCCCCCTCGGCGGTGGGTACGGAACCTTCCACACAGAGCACATATTCTCCGGGGTACTCCCGCATGGTTTTTTGCATGGCTTCCTCTGCCTGGTGACCGGAAGCGGCCATAAGCGTCTCGGTGTAGTCGAGCGATAATTTATCGAGAATGATATCTGCCACAATGGGGTGGGAAGACCTTATAAAAGATTCACTGCAGCAGGTGCACTCCTGAAAATGCAGCCAAATTACCGGTACGCGCGGGGTTTTCATTAATGTTTTGGCAATTTGGGCGGTACCGGTAGCCTCCAGGCCGAGGTAAGCTGCCATCATGGTGCAAAATTTCATGAAATCGCGCCGGGAATAGCCCTTCTCTCTCAGCTCCTCGTAATACGTCGGGCGCTTGGTGACTGTGGGTACCATACTCTAATGTTTTTTGTTTGTGAATATTTGCGTAGAATACAAAGACCGGCCTACCATAAAACTTGCAGAAGCGCAACAAAATAAAGCAGGTAAAACCGGCATGCGGATGAGTATTATCAACAATCCCGGTGATTTTTATCACTGACAAAACCTTAAGCTTTTTCTTTATCTTTGGCAGATGTTTTCTTCACCCAAAAAACAACCGCCAATGTTCCGTATGCACAAATTCTTACTCGCTGCAGCCTCGATGGCGCTGCCTTTTGCAGCTTCTGCCCATGCCGGTCACAGCGATTTTTCCGCTGATCACATTCTTCACTATTTGGCTACACCCGATCACGCCGTACCTATGCTCAGCAGTGTCTTGCTCGTCATTGCCATTGCCTTGATAGTGCGCAAACAGCTGGCTTTACGCGCTGTGCGCAATCGAAAAAAGTAATATTTCCCTTCCTGAAATCCCGGAATGCCGCCGTAGCTCCATTTGATGGGCTGCGGCGTTCCATTTTCTATGGTTAACCTGCTGATGCCATGCACGAACTTTCCATTGTGTGGAGTATTGTAGAAATTGCCGATACACAGGTCAAAAAAGCCGGCGCAGCCCGCGTTGACCGCATTGACCTTGAAATCGGCGAACTTGCCGGCGTCGCCTTCGAAGCCCTGGATTTTGCCTGGGAGGTAGGGGTGAATAATACCGTTCTCCAGGGGGCTGAAAGACACGTGCACCGCCTTGAAGGGAAAGCCCGCTGTATGGACTGCGGCCACACCTTCACCATCCGCGAATTGTTTGAGCCATGCCCCGCCTGCGGCCGGTTTCTAAACGAAGTCATTCAGGGAAAGGAACTTCGGGTGAAGTCACTGGAGGTATCAGGGACGGGTAGCTGATGTTTTATATCCTGGGTACAAGTGATTTTGGCAGTGCGCAGGGTGGAGCCGCCCTTTAACACGATCATGGCAAGCTTCGTCGTCCACTAACTATACGATATTGGGGACCTCCTGCCCTGGAACTGGAAACCGGATAAAATCCCTGGGTGTTTCTGGGATTTGTGGTTGGGGTAGGGCTTACGCAAGCAAGTATTACCATTTATTTGCCATGAAATTTATCATCATCCCATTTTTTGGGGTTATTGATAATATATTGTGTAATCCGTTGATAGGACTGTTCATTGCGAATGATGTTTTCCCAATAATTACGTTGCCATAATTTGCCATTGAATGGTTTCCACCCCAATTGTTTAACCCCACGGATGTATTCATTGGTAGTCATCGTTTTGAACCATTGCACCACCCGCCCCAGGGGCGAACCTACCTGTTGGGGCGAACCTACGTGTTCGCCCAAACCTACGTGTTCGCCCCAACCTACCCGTTCGCCCCAACCTACCTGTTCGCCCATCATTGGTTGTTCGCCCTCCTGGGGCGAACCTGGGTGGGGCGAACCTTCGTGTTCGCCACACGCACGGTAGGGGCAGACACGTAGGTCTGCCCCTACCGGCGGGACGGGACCAACATTTTCAATAATACAATGAAAATGGTTGGGCATTACCACCATTTCATGGCATCGTATTTCGGGAAATTTATTTTCCAATTCGAAATACCATTTTTCAACCATTTTTCCGGCATCATTCAACATCATTATACCATTCACCACATCACCAAATAAACATGCCCTGTCTTGGACACAAATGGTAATAAAATACAATCCCGCCTGTGAATAATCATATCCTTTCAGGCGGATGGATTTGCGGTGGTGAATCTTTGGATTGTATGGCATATCAAAAAATTAGATGTTTTTTCCGGTCAATATTACCTGTACCATCACCTTTTCTGATCCTACAACTTCTCGGCTTCGCATGGAGCAGGCTGATTTCTTTGTCTGCTGCCTGCAGCACCTGGGCAATGGAGGTTTATTCTTCGAATAATAAAACAGTAAATTTTAAAGTGCTGGAGCGGGATAATAGACTTGAAATAGCAAACTTAAATCAAAATGCCACTCCATACTGTACACATCAGCGACGCCGTTGCGGACACTGCAAGATACGAAATATTTCATCATCCCAATCCCATTGTTCAAAAGAGAATGATGTGCGTTTCGGATAAAGTCTTTTGGATTCATGCATGAGGGAATAATACTTTACCACACGACGTACACCACGGCCGAAACGGTAATGGAACACTTGGAAAGGATAGCGAGAGAATAGGCTGGGCTGCCCATTTTACACGTATTTTACCAATCGATATTTAAATACCTCCATAGCCATTTTATCCACTGATTAACAATTCATGACCCTATACCACTTTCACCTTAGAAATAACCTCTAGTACAAGATTGCGCCTCAGACCAGCCAACTGCTGCGAACAAAAAACCGGAATCAGCCTTAATTTAACCAAATGTGATTTTTTTTAACCCAAGGCAACACAACGGTTTTTTTTCACGTATCTCCGGTTAACTATGCTACTCAAAGAGGAACTATATCAAATCATCAAGAGGTGCCAAAAAGGCGATCGCCATGCGCAGTTCAGGCTCTATGAGGCATTCCATGGATGGAGCCTGGCTGTTTGCCGGAGATATAACCGATCAGAGGAAACAGCCCAGGAGTGCTTACAGGATGGCTTTTTTAAAGTATTTACCAAAATCCATCAATACAACAACGCAGAACCTTTCCAACCATGGCTCAAAACCGTGATGATCAGAACCTGTATTGACCACCATAGGGCTAACTTCAAAGAGCCGGAAAAAGTAGAACTGGAAACCGTACCCGACGAGTCAGACCTGGCAGAGGTCATGGTCAATATGGATGTCGAACACCTCCTCTTTTCCCTGCGACAGTTGCCTCCCGCCTACCAAATGACCCTTAACCTTTATGCCATAGAAGGCTACAGCTATCAGGAAATTGCCAACATGTTGGGGGTGAATATGGGTTCTGTGAAATCAAATTTGTCCAAAGCAAGAAGCAGCCTGAAAAAACTGCTGCTTGCATCCAATGAATTAGCGTCTTATGCAAGATAAAGATTTTGACGGCCTCCTTAAAAGGAAATTCGAGTTTCTCGAAGGCACCCCTACTCCGGGCAAAGCCTGGACGGAGCTGTCCGCTCAACTCGATACCTTCGACGACCGGCGCCGCCGGATGGCTAAATTACTGTATGCCTTGCTGGTAGCGACCCTTTTGCTCGGGCATTTGGCATGGGTGCTTAACTGGTTGAACGCGGATTCCGAACAATCAGGCTCCTCGAACCTCCAAAGTACCACCCTCGTACAAGACACCATTGTGCAAACCATCCATATCGTCAGATATGATACCATCTACAGAACCATCGTGGAGGAAAATTACCGGATCCGACCCGCCCTGTCTGAAAACATTTCTATGACTCCAAAATCGAGTTCGTCCCTAATTTCTACCGATTCACCATCCTATTCCAACATCGCACCACCCAAGACAGCTCAAACATCAGCACCGGAAAAAAATACGGATCAAATTCACCTTGCGGAAAATTCAATCCAGGAAGACACTCTGGAGCTTACTCCAATACCCGGAAATTCAGACCATTCCACCGCTCAAAGCAATATTCCTCCCTTCGGGCAGCAATCGGAAAACACATCAGACACTCAAAACCCACTGGAAAAAACAGCACTTCCCTCCAGTGCTGCCGCCGATAGTGCCGAATTGTTCATTCTGGAGCAAGATGCATCCGATTCCGCAGTTGATGATTCAAAGTCAGAGCAATCCTCTGATAAAAAAACATCAAAAAATGCTTCCGACGCCGAGCAATCTACTATCCGGAAACAGAATGCCCATTGGGAATTATTATGGATTTCAGGTTACAATTCCCTCCTTTTCCCCAATAAACTGGAAGGGTTTGTCCTAAGTTCCGGTTTGCAGATAGAGCGAAATATCTCCAGCCGCCTCGCTGTCGGCGCAAGCCTTCGGTTTGGCCTGGCGTCAGCCGAATCCACAGATATTGACCAACTCATGACTCCGGGGAACGACCCTTCCCTTAACCCACCCGCAGGCTTTGTATTCTCAGAGTGGGATGCTGATTTTGTGCCCCTGGTCAACTACCACCTCTATTCCCATATTAAACTGGCCAACATAGGGAAAACCCGCCTGATGGCCGGCGCCGGCATCCAATGGATAAGTACACTGCCGCATACCATAGATTATCTGTATTCCAATCCAGACAACCTCAATGAATTTGATCTGGAAGTCGATAAGGATTGGGACACCAGATGGCAGGGAATAACCCTATTGCTCCAAGCCGAAAGACCACTCAGTAAACGATTTGCACTCGGTATGAGAGCAAGCGGACTTATCCCGGCACAACCACCGCAAAGCGTGCTCGACCAACAGCTCGGCCTTGACCTTTTGCTCAAATTCAAGCTGTAGCAAGCCCCTTCACCTCACACCTTCGCACACACAATTCACTTCGGAAGCCACGTGCTTCCCTGGATCTTCTATTGAAGACATGAAAATGAATTAATTTTTAAAATAATATAAAACTACTTAATAATGAGTATTTTAAATCTAATCACTTTGGCTTTGGCTACTACCGCGCTCACCAGCTGCGAAGAAGAACGGATTTTACCGCAAGTTGAGCTCCCTCAGCCCGTTCAATCCTTTATCTCCACGCATTTCCCGGGGCAAAGTGTCCTCCAGGCTACCAAAGACAAAGACCTTTTGGAGCTTAGGTATGACATCATGCTCAATGATCTCACCGAGTTGGAATTCAATCGCAAGGGAGAAATCATTGATATGGATGCCGTGAATCCCCTACCCGTAAGCGCCATTCCGACTAAACTGACCACATACGTCCAAAACAATTTTCCGGACCAGGCCATCTTGGGCTGGGAACTTGACGACCGCGTTCAGGAACTGAAACTGAATAGCGGACTGCAATTAGAGTTTAACCTCGATGGCGATTTTCTCCGCATTGATTAATTTCCGATAACCAATTATTCTCTTTTCTAAATAAACCAAATACCATGAAAAATCCAATTTTTGCATTTGCTTTTGCCTTATTCGCCCTTATGGGCCTTTCTGCCTGCGACCCGGACCCGGATTTCACACCGGTGCTGAACAATGCAAATTACGATTGCCCCGACACCGTCTGGGAGCAAGACCGCTATATGCCGGTCACCTGGGATCAGGCGCCAACCTTTATCCGTAATTTTGTGAATGACAATTACCAGGGAATTACCCCTGCGTTGGTCATCAGGGAAGAATCAGACCCCAACGATTACGAGGTATATCTTCGTGCCCAAAATTTCTGGATATCTCTGGAATTTGAAGATGGCCGGCTGGAACAAAATGGCGCTGTCGGCTCCTATTTAGAAGAACTGCCTCAAGCCATACTCGATTGTATCAATTCCAATTGGCCGGGGGCTACCATCCAGCTCTTTTATGCAGAAGCTGACGGCGATATTGACGTGTATATCCTCTACCAGGGTTTTGTCTATGAACTGGACTTTGAGCGCTCCTCTGGCGGCAACAACCAGGGGAATCCAACTGATAGCTCCGGCACGACAGCCTGCAACTTTGAACAGTCCGACCAGTATCAACCCCTGGAAATCAACAATCTTTCCAACAGCATCAGGGAGTATCTCAATGCCAACTTCCCAGGGCAAAATCCGGCACTCATCCTCCGGGAACTGGACGACAACGACACCGAAATC
>CAYTNI010000105.1:0-9224 GCA_964439115.1 uncultured Saprospiraceae bacterium | reverse complement strand
TCGGCAGGCTGGCCTTGCCATTGGCGAATGGCCCCGGAAAAAACCCAGGGATGAAAGCGGCGGAGGGCAGCATCTTTGCCGCGATGTAAGATAGCGGTTGCATTAGACATAGCGGCAAAGATAGTGCAATTATTCCCGCTCTGCGGCCTGACCCCAGTATTCTGGAGAACGCCAGAGAGAAGAAAGCAGCAGTTCGCGGGTAAAGAAAAACTCTTTGGGCAATTTGTCGTAGAGTTGAGAGAACAACTCTTCGTGAGCCAGCAATTCCTTTTTCCAGCCCTCGCGATCAATGGTCATAATCTTTTTGAAGTCCTCTTTGGAGAAATCTTCTAATCCGGCCCATTCCATATCGCGATGGCGGGGCATCCAGCCGATTGGGCACTCCACTGCTGCAGCACGGCCATGTACTCTATCCACAATCCACTTGAGTACGCGCATATTTTCACCAAAGCCGGGCCAGACAAAATTGCCGTTTTCGTCTTTGCGGAACCAGTTTACCCCAAAAATTCGGGGAGCATTGGGCAGGTTGCGGCCAAAATCCAGCCAATGGTTAAAATATTTAGCCATGTGGTACCCGAGGAAGGGCAACATGGCAAAGGGATCCCGTCTGACTTTGCCAACCTCTCCGAAAGCGGCGGCGGTAGTTTCCGAGCCCATGGTGGCAGCCATATAAACGCCAAAATTCCAGTTGAAGGACTGATAGACCAGCGGAACGGTAGTGCTGCGACGCCCTCCAAAAATGAAAGCGGAAATCGGGACGCCGTTAGGATTTTCCCATTCCCGGTCAATACTTGGGCACTGAGATGCCGGCGCGGTAAATCGGGCATTGGGATGTGCAGCAGGTTTGCCACTTTGTTTGTCGTGCGGTTGGCCTTGCCAGTTGATAAGTCCGTCGGGTACCTCTTTGGTCATACCTTCCCACCATACATCGCCATCAGGGGTAATGGCCACATTAGTAAATATGGTATTCTGGCCGATGGTTGCCATGGCATTGGGGTTGCTTTTTTCGTTGGTACCCGGTGCCACGCCAAAGTATCCCGCTTCCGGGTTAATGGCATACAGTTTGCCATCGGGCCCTGGTTTTATCCATGCGATGTCGTCGCCAACGGTAGTCACTGTCCAGCCATCCATAGCCTTTGGAGGAATAAGCATGGCGAAGTTGGTCTTGCCGCAGGCACTGGGGAAAGCGGCGGCCACATAGGTTTTTTGTCCTTCGGGAGATTCTACCCCCAAGAGCAGCATGTGTTCGGCCAGCCAGTGTTCCTCCAGAGCCATGGCGCTGGCGATACGCAGTGCGAAACATTTTTTGCCGAGCAGAGCGTTACCTCCGTACCCGCTTCCATAAGATATGATGACACGTTCTTCTGGAAAGTGGACGATGTATTTCACTGTAGGGTTACACGGCCAGGATGAGTCTTGTTGCCCGGGAAGCAGCGGAGCACCTACAGAGTGCAGGCATTCTACGAAATCGCCATCTTCGCCCATGAGGTCAATAACCGCTTTGCCCATGCGGGTCATGATTTTCATATTGACTACGACGTATTCGGAGTCGGTGAGCTCCACGCCGTGGTGAGAGAGCGATGAACCGAGAGGCCCCATGCAATAGGGGATAACGTACATGGTGCGCCCCTTCATACACCCTTCAAATAGTCCGTTCAGGGTGTTTTTCATTTCGCGGGGGTCCATCCAATTGTTGTTCGGGCCGGCATCTTCGCGCAGGCGGCTACAGATGAAAGTACGGTCTTCTACGCGCGCCACATCGCTGGGGTCGGAAAAGCAGGCGAAACTATTGGGCCGTTTCTCAGGGTTCAGGCGGGTAAAGGTGCCTTTTTCCACCAGCATATTGCAGAAAAGCTGGTACTCTGACTCAGAGCCATCGCACCAGTAGATGCGGTCAGGCTTGCAATGGGCAGCCATTTTTTCGACCCACTTGACCAATCGCTCATGTTTGACCTGGTCGGAATAATCTTGGGGAAGTGCATAAGATGACATGTCGAAGAATTTGGTTTGACAATCTGGTTAGGGTTGTGTGAATCGCCACACAAAACGACGGCACAAAATTAAACACCAAAGTGTTAATCCGCAGCCTGATTTTCGTCATCTTTGACAATGAGTTTCAACAACTGACTTTTTGTCGGGTTTTGAATACCGACACCGTTGTGGAAAAAATGTCCTTCACATCCTTGAAATACTTGTTATTATTGTGCGTTGATAACAGGTTTAAGCCCCATAGTACAGGATTAATGCCGGTGAATGGCATGGAAATTGACCACATTAAAAAAAAGCTGTTGCCTGACCTTCGCTGTCAAATTGGCAACGGCGTACCTTTGCTTAATGAAGAAAAATATGTTTGACGAAATACTGGCACATCGCGGGATTGAGGAAGAGGGCGACTTTTTGCCTATGATTTCTATCGAGGAGGAAGAGGAGCCTGTAAACGGCGAGGGCATCCCTTCCGCATTACCGGTTCTTGCCCTCAAAAACACGGTTCTTTTCCCAGGAATCGTCATTCCCATTACAGTTGGCCGCAATAAATCCATCAAGGCCATCAATACGGCATACGAGGATAACCGCCTCATTGCAGTGATTTCTCAAAAAGACTCTAACATAGAAGATCCAGGTCCGGATGATCTCTATCGCGTTGGTTCGGTGGCCCGAATTCTCAAGCTCCTGAAAATGCCTGATGGCACCACAACCGCCATCCTGCAGGGACGTACGCGCTTTGTCATTGAGGAAATTCTTCAGGAACATCCCATCTTGAGCGCACGCATCAAAACCCTGGATTATGTGAAGCCGGAAAACCCCCTTGAATACGAAGCACTTATATCTTCCATACTCGACCTGGCCAAGGATATTATCGAGCTCTCCCCCAATATCCCTTCGGAAGCAGCCGTGATGCTGCGCAACATCAGCAACCAAACCTTCCTGCTCAACTTCGTAGCATCCAACCTGAATGCTAAGGTGCCCATCAAACAGCAACTGCTGGAAACCGATGACCTGCGCGAAAAGGCCTCCATGCTGCTCAAACAATTGCATGCCGAATTACAACTCCTCGAACTCAAAGATCAGATAGAGTCAAAAGTGCGCGGAGATATTGAAAAACAACAACGCGACTACTTCCTGAATCAACAGCTAAAAACTATTCAGGAGGAGCTAGGCCAGAACCCTCAGGAGGAAGACCTTCAAAATCTTGTAGTAAGAGCTGAAAAAAAGAAATGGGGCAAGCCAGCCAGCGATGTCTTCCAGCGCGAACTTCAAAAAATCCGCAGGATGAACCCACAGGTGGCTGAGTATTCCATGCAACTCAACTACCTAGAACTCATGCTCGACCTCCCCTGGGAGGAATACACAAAGGATAATTTCAACCTCAAAAAGGTCAAGGAAGTACTTGACCAGGACCACTTCGGCCTGGAAAAAGTTAAAGAGCGCATCCTCGAACACCTCGCTGTTCTTAAACTGAAAGGTGACATGAAGGCGCCCATACTATGCCTCGTCGGCCCTCCAGGTGTGGGAAAAACCTCACTGGGTAAATCGGTGGCCAAGGCCCTTCAAAGAAAATTTATCCGAATGTCCCTCGGCGGGTTACACGATGAATCCGAAATCCGCGGCCACCGCAAAACTTACATCGGCGCCATGCCGGGCAGAATCCTCCAGTCGCTTAAACGCGCAGGATCCTCCAATCCGGTCTTTATCCTCGATGAAATTGACAAAGTTGGCAAGGATTTTCGCGGTGACCCCTCCAGCGCCCTGCTCGAAGTACTCGACCCGGAGCAAAATGCCACGTTCTACGACAATTACCTCGAGTTGGAGTACGACCTCTCCAAGGTGCTTTTTATCGCCACAGCCAATTCCCTGAGCACTATCCAGCCCGCCCTGCTCGACCGCATGGAAATCATCGAAATCAGCGGCTATAGCATCGAGGAGAAAGTGGAAATCGCCAAACGGCACCTCATTCCGGAACAACGCAAAGAACACGGCCTCGAGCCCAAACACGTGAAACTCCGCGCTGAGGTCATTAGCAGCCTCATTCAATCCTACACCCGCGAGTCTGGCGTCCGTGCCCTCAATCGCGTAATCGCCGGCATTATGCGCTATGTGGCCAAAAACGTGGCCATGGAGGAACCCTACAGCCCAAGCCTCAAAATTGAAGACCTGCCCAAAATCCTCGGCCCGGAACACTTCTCCAAAGATATGTACCGCGAAGAGAAAATAAGCGGAGTAGCCATTGGCCTGGCCTGGACCTCCGTAGGCGGCGAAATCCTCTTCATCGAATGCAGCCTCCACAAAGGCAAGGGCAATCTCATACTCACCGGCAACCTGGGTGATGTCATGAAAGAATCTGCTACCACTGCCCTCAGCTTCATTAAAGCCCACGCCGAGGCCATGGGCATTGCTCCCGACCTGTTTGAACAAAAGGATATCCATCTCCATATCCCGGAAGGCGCAATCCCCAAAGATGGCCCCTCCGCAGGAATCACCATGCTTGCCGCACTGACTTCTGCTTTCACCGGTAAAACCGTGAAACCTTTCACCGCTATGACCGGCGAAATCACCCTCCGCGGACGAGTGCTCCCCGTGGGCGGTATCAAAGAAAAAATACTCGCTGCCAAAAGAGCCGGTATGCGAGACATCATTCTCTGTAAGGAAAACCGCAAACACGTGGAGGAAATCAACGCCTCCTACATTGAGGGAATCAATTTCCACTACGTGGACCGCATGGAAGAGGTGCTCAAGCTGGCGCTGAAAGCCTGACTTTATGCCCTACTCGCGGAAGGTCAGTAAGGGTAATTCGGTATGAAATACCATCTTTCGGGAAAAACTGCTGTGAAACAACCGCTCCCATATCCGGCGGCGCGGAATAAACAGGGCAAGCATATCCATGGGATTCTCCCGCAAATAGTTGTCCAGCCCCTCCATCACGGAGGTGTTGGCAACGATGGAAAAATCTGAAAAGGTGTTCGGATATTTCCCGAGGCGGTGCTCCTCGTCGGATTCAGGCTTGCTCGTCTGGATGTGGACAAAATGTAGCCTGGCACCAAACACTGATGCCAAATCCGACAATTGCCGTACTGCATGATCGTCCGCAGGATGAAAATCAGATGCATATACAATATGCTCGACACCTTTCCATACCGCGTTAGGAGGGATTGACAATACCGGGCAGGTCGCCTGCATGATGGTATGAGTAGTTACACTGCCCAACAGACGATCGGTTGCATTGCCGGCACCATGCGTACCCATCACAATCAGCTCATGCCCCTCCCGCTCCGCTATATCCACAATTTCCTGATGGGTGAAAATCCCATAGTCGGCATGAACTTTACCAAGGGGCGCACCGGGAAATGCTGATAAAAACCGCGCTATGTTTTCTTGTACCTGTCTGCGCCGCTCCTTAATCATTTGCTCAATATAGGACGGAGGCACACTGCTGGCATCTGTGGCCGGCAGGTGATAGACGCTCATCACCTCAATAGATGCTCCTGCTATTTGAGCCAAATGCATCGCAAATTCAAACGCGTGGTGTGCTCCCGCCGAGCAATCGGTAGGGAAAAGTATTTTTTTCATAATTTCCTAATCTTGATCCAATTCCTGTAGTTCGGGCGACGACTCCTGCCGCTCCTGATATGCTTCTATAGAAGCTCCGCCTTTGCGGTTTTGTTCGGCAAGCGACCAGGAGTCCGTAGCGGTAGTTTGTATCCAAAGATTAGCAGACTTGCGGAAGACCTGCACGTTAAGTCCGTATTTTTCCTTGAATTTCTGCTCAAACTCAGCAACTGCCATGTGTGGGTCAACATGAAAGTCGCTGTCGCTGTGCAGGGTGCGCACTGCACCCAGTGTGAGTTCTGCATCGAGCTGCTCATTGAGGTGAGAACCTTCGCCCTTTGTGTGCGTGCCCTTGTAAAACTCAATTTTGAGATGAGAGAATGTCTTGTGAAACTCCTCTTTCACATCCCGTAATTTTTTATCATCAGAAACCATCATGGTGCGAGCTATTTTGGTGAAACCATCAAAAAAGACCGCCAAAGCGGGAAGACCGCGCCTTGGCAGTCCTTCACAAAACTAACCTCACTAATTTATTTTACCACCCATACGGGTATTTGCTCATTCATCTGCAGAATGCCTTCTGCCACACTGCCCATTAACAACAACTCTACTTTTGAATGGCCCTTGGCGCCCATTACCATTAAATCGGCATTGTGTTCCATAGCACCATTCAAAAGCCTTTCAGCAATACTTTTGCCCTCATCGTGCATCAATTCCGTCCGTACCTGACCGATTAGGGAAGGAGAAAAATTGCGCACAAAGTCATCCATCGCCGCTCGGCGATCCAGCTCCAGTATCTCGCGCAACGCTTCTTGTGTTTTGCCCAAGCGATAGGCCATCACAGACGGCATCTCCATGGCATGTGCCAGAATAATTTCGATTTTCCCTGCGGACTGTGCGTGCAAGGCGGCAGCAAGCTGAAGCGCGCGAATGGAATAGGGCGAGAAATCAATCGGTACCATTATTCGCTGTAGCCGCGCCCTGGCCTTGTCGGGTACGATTAAAGTATCACAAGGTGTTTTGCGTACGAGATTGCCGGCCAGAATACCATGGGTAACCCCTCCGGTTTGCTTGCCCGCCACCAGTAAATCGGCGTGAAGAGCCGAAGCCTGCTCCAACAGCACGGCCAATGGCTCCCCCTCCATCACCAGGGGCGTAATTTGAACCGCCTTAAATCGCGATGATATAGCCGCCTTTATGCGTTCCAGCAAATCGGTGTGAATGTCAAAGTTGCTCAGCATAGCCTCGGCCTCTCGTTCATACATCACATTCACAAGGTCATATACCGGCTGAACGTGAAGAAAGGACATAGCCTCCAATGGAATGAGTGCGGAAAGGACTTCGAGAAAGCTGAGGGTGCTGTCATCTGTGGATTCCATTCCCATGCCTACAATAGCCTGCCGAATTGAAAGAGGTTTTGTACTTTCAGTATGAAATGGAGTCCTCATGATATGTTGATTTTGACTTCACCATCAAAATTAACAATTCATGTTAAAAGTAAAAATGATAATTATCAAGAGGGTTTTTGACATTTATCAGCCGGGTTAATCCCCCTGGCGCTCCCGGAAGAAGTTTCTCACCTCTTCCCAGTTGTTCATACGGATAAAATCTGTTTCGAATGCGTTATGGGAAGCCGTAAAAAGCAGGGGAGTACCCTGGAAGGTGCGTAGGTTCCTGGCGTGGTCGTCAATCATGTAATCGCCGCGCAATGCCCTTTTATCGCCGCAAAAAATGACATTTCGGAAAGGAATAAAAGGGAAGTGCATCTCCAGCCAGTCGTACTTTTCCTGAAGAGAATACCTGAACTCCATGGCCGCAGAATTGATAAAGACCTCATAGTCTTCCATGAGTTCCCGTATGACTTCCTGGCTGCCCTGAATCACGGGGAGGTCGGCAAAGAAGCCCCGATGGTGAAGATATTCGCGAATGCGCTCGGCGCCGGGCATATCGTAAATCTTTTTTCCCCAAAACTCGGCTTGTTCGGGGCGTCGTCCAAACTCCTTTTCATAAATATCCAGGAACTTGGGATATACTTCCGCGATAACTTCGTCCATATCAATCAATATGCGTTTCATGGCATTCAATTTATTTCCCCTTTCCCTGCATAAGTACGAGAAGGGTATAAAACAATATTTTAAAATCGAGCGCCAGAGACATGTTTTCGATATACAGAATATCGTACTTCATGCGCTGAACCATTTGCTCCACATTGGAGGCGTAGCCGTATTTTACCATGCCCCAGGAGGTGATTCCGGGTCTTACCTTTAGCAAATGCTTGTAATGCGGCGCTTTTTTGAGAATCAGGTCAATGTAGTACTGGCGTTCCGGCCGTGGCCCCACCAAAGACATATCGCCCTGGAGAACATTCCAGAATTGCGGCAACTCATCCAGTCGCCATTTGCGCATTACGGCCCCCCACGGAGTACAGCGTGGGTCGCCATCATGGGAAAGACGCGGGCCATCCGGCTCAGCATCTAAAGTCATGGAGCGAAATTTGTATATGTAAAATGGCTTTCCGTTCAGACCGATACGCTCTTGTCTGAAGAATATAGGCCCTGGGGATGATAAGCGAACCCGACAGGCGATGTACAGATACAAGGGTGAAAATACCATTAAAAAGAGTGCCGAAGCCAGGATATCTATCAGCCGCTTGACCATGTGTTGCCACTTGGCCATAAGATCACGCCGGATTTCGATGAGTACCGCCCCATAGAGGTGGTTCATTTTTACTGTGCCCAGAAGTATGTCATACATATCGGGGATTATCTTGACCAGGATACGGTCATCAAAGTCGAATAACACGTTGAGTATATCGCTTAGACGGTTGTGCTCTGAGGTTTCGATGGCAATAATTACCTCTTCAATATTCTGCTCCGGAATCAGGCGGGGCAAATCTTCGATACCGCCAAGGCGCGGCAGTCGTGAAGCCAGGGCATTTTTACTGTGCCCATTGGTATCTACAAAGCCAATGAACTGATATCCTAGTTTTTTTGTCCGGCCACTTATATCCTCAAACAAATCCAACGCATTCTGATTCCCACCAACGATAAGCGTGTTGAAGGTAATCTCCCCTGATTTCAGCCTTCGGCTTGCTCTGGTGAGCAGCACCATACGACCGGTACCTGTAAAAACCAAATGGAGAAGGAAAAGGGTAAAGAAGGATTGGTAGTATGTTTTGTAATTGGTGACAAAGTCGTCGAGGATAAGGGTAAAAAAGAGAAACAAGACGCCGAAGAAGCTCAGAAAAATAGTGCGAGTCAGGGTAGCCAGCCGCGACATTCGATATACGTCGCTGTATTGGTCAAAAATACCGTAAAAAAGCACCCAGCCTATCGGAATGAGGATTATCCCGTACAGGAAGTTGGCATCCTGCAACACGGCCATTTCCACGGAAGCACCTTCGAGATTCTTGCGATACAGGAAAAAACATGCCCACGACAGCATGGCTGTACCAAAGTCAGCCGCCTGATACAGGAGCGTATCCCGGCGCCGCTTACGAGTCATGTCGTTGTTTAGAGCCATAGGGCTATCGGTTAATAGCTTGCAGAATCTCTGTTAAAAATGAACTAATTTGACGTTATCGAGCCAAACTCTAGCTGTTTTTCGCTCCAGCGCCCCGTTTCGAACAGGAATAGCCGCCTGAATGACCACCTGATAAGCATCGAACCGATTGTCAAAAA
>CAYTNI010000104.1:0-9249 GCA_964439115.1 uncultured Saprospiraceae bacterium | reverse complement strand
AAATAGTATTAATTTTTCAATACGATTATTGGGGTAGTCCTTATTTTTTATATATTTCTAAAAAATAAAGTCTCTCTGATTATCTTTGAGCATTGAAAGTAATACTTTGATAGCAATACTAAACTATACAAGGTGTTCAAGTAAATTTTCTCTCAGTGTTCAGAAACCGAACATAAAAACACGATACAAAATTGAAAACCAAGGCTAGCTGTATCCCTAGTAGTCAGGCTGTAAACCATACAGGCACTCTGGGTTTGCCTCGGCATAACCCAATTAAGCTTTCCATTTTGTTTGCGGTACTTCTTTCTTTAACCACAGGACTCAGTGCTCAGCGCGGTACAACCTCTGATTATGTCTGGCCGGAATTGGATAGTCTAATCAACCTTCTAGCCCCGGAGGATACAACTGCTCTTGCAGCAATTCGAGAGTTTATTGCCACAAAATCCGAAAAAGCCAGCCCCAAAAAAATTGATGCAATTAATGATTTTTTAATAAATAAATCCGATGATCTTGCTGATATGCAATCATCAGATATTGCAAATCCCTTAAACCACATAAGCTTGTGGCTGGCTCGGGAAAGAAGGCTGGAGCATGCCATCCTCGATAACGAGCTATCCATTGCCTTCAACCACCTATTTACTGACACCCCTGACAGCACTTTATATTATCTGAAGCTGGCAGAACAATTCCCTTTATCGAAATATTCATCGCAACAAAAGGCCGTACTTTTCAATATAAAGGGGATTGTCGCCACAGAAGATAACCGATACCTGGAAAGTATTGAATGGTATCAGAAAGCCCTTGAAGAGATAAAGGATAAACAGGAGGCGGGTACCATCAAAGAAAATATTGGCTTGCTCTATTTTGAACTGAGAAATTACCGCCGCGCAATAACCTACCTGCAAAGCGCAGAAAAATTATTTGAAAAAAGCCGGGATACCGTAAAGCTTTCCCGGCTTTACACCAATCTTGGTGTCGCTTACATGCGCATTGATTACCTCCAAAAAGCGGCTGATTACCACCAGCGTGCAGCCGCTTTGGCCGCCAAAAATTCTTTCGCCCTGGCCAGAAGTCTGGCAAATTTAGGAAATGTACTCCGCCGACAGGATAGGTTGACTGAGGCGATGGCAGTGATGGATTCCTCTATGCAAATTTGCACCAATTTGGATATCAGCTACGGGATTTTTGTCAATCTCATTAATAAAGCCCATGTACTGCTGGATATGAAAAAGCCGACAGAAACCCTCTCTCTTATAAAGGAAGCCATGCAATTCACCTTCGCAGAAGAACGGGTAACCAAGTTAGAGATTTATGAACTATCTGCTAAGGCGCACGAATTGCTTGGAAACCTGCCCATTGCTTTCGAGTTTCAAAAAAAATATCTTGCGCTGAAGGAAAGTCTTGAGAAGGAAGGGAGCGACCGTATCGTAACTGAATGGGAGGAAAACCTGATCCGGGAGAAAAAAGATCGCGAGCTCGCTGCACTGAATGTCCAATTGGAAAAAACGCGGCAGTGGCAGTACATTATTTTATTTGCCTCCCTGATGGGGCTACTTCTGGCTTTTGCCACGGCAGTAATTTTATATCTCCGCAAGCAGAAGCAGGAGCTGCGCACCCGTTTAGTGGAAGAAGAAAGCGAAACACTCAGACTTCAACTCGAGCTCAAGGAGCGGGAGCTGACAAGCCAGTCCATTCACCTCCAGTCTATCAGCGGATTTGCCGAAGATATTTCCAGTAAACTTGGAGATTTAAAGCAGAAGCTAGATGGTGAAAAAGCGGATGAGCTGAATAAGATTATCAGGGATTTTGAAAATGGAATACCTGAAGAGCTCTGGGAGGACTTTCGCGTGCGCTTTGAAAAGGTAAATGACCACTTTTACCGTAAACTGCTGGAAGTTTGTCCTGAACTAACCCCTGTAGAAATCAAAATTGCCAGTTTTTTGCGACTGAATCTATCCTCCAAGGAAATCTCCAAGCTCACCAACCGCTCAGCGGGTACCATCTCCAACACCCGCAGCTCCCTGCGCAAAAAACTAAAACTCGATGAAGAGGACAATCTCACGGCTTATCTGATGTCGCTCTGACAATATACTTTCAGGTGCTTTTTGAGACTCGTTTGAAATTCGTGGGCTCTCCGCAAGGGGGGTATTTGAAAACCGTGATATGGTTTTCCAAAGGCTCCATGGTTGTGGCGGTATCTTTGCGGTAGTTTTAATTTCCCAATAACGTTCGAAATTCTCCGCAAAGCACTATGGTTCATCACATCCTTCACAAAGCCCGCCTTTCAAACAATCTCTTTTTGAAAACTTCCTGCCTGATTTTTTTGATGGTCTGCGCTGCTTCGGCATCCTGGGCGCAAAACACGCGCATCTCCACATCAGGGGAACAAGGTGTAAGTGGTACTAACTGGAGTACCTCTGGTACCAATCCGGTCACAATCACCATCGTCAACGGGGCGGCCAATATCCACCCTAATGTAATTACCGGGTACCTGAATAGCGGTATCAGCGTTATCGTCCAGGCCAATCGCTGCTGCGATACGCGCATCGAGGCCAATATCAATAAAAACTCCGGCGGGGATGCTACCCTCACGTTCAAGGAAAATTCCGGTATTGAGGTAGGAGATAATGTTTCTATCACTTCCGACGTCGGTGCCCTAAATCTGGTATTTTGGGCAGATATTGACAATGGTCCGGGTACCGATTATATCATGATTCGTCCGGGGGCCAATATCTCCACCAATGGCGGTTACATCGTGATGGGCGGAGGACTCGATGACGGTAGTAATGGTGGGGTAGCCAATGATGGTATTCCTGATGGATTTGCCGTGAATGGGTCAGGTGAGGTTGCAGGGGGTATCAATATTGGTCCTCCCGGCGGAACCGGAACAGTAATAAGTATCTCAACTAATGGGGGGGATATACTCCTTCGCGGAAGAAGCTTTAACAACAGCACACATCCCGGTATCACCTCCCAGGGGAGCTTTAAGATGGACTCCGGTACGGGAAAAATTACGATGTTCGGAACATCCAGCAATGGACACGGTATTGAATTAACTTATGGTGTCGCGCCTACCATTGCCATTACTTCAGCCAGTACCCAAACGCCGGCTATACACATAGAGGGTCGAACCTCACTGAATTTTAGAGATGGCATATTCATTGCCAATGCAGACACAGGTAATTTACTGGTGCAATCTACCGCATCGAGCGGGGGTGGGGTAACACTTGAAGGGGTAAATACAGCCAATGGCTGGGGCCTCACCATCGGTAGAAATTTTTCCAGCATGAATAATCAGATTTTGTCTGCTTCCGGCCCCATTGAACTGAAAGCTCTGGGAACTGCTGACCAGCGGAGTCTCTCCCTGTGGGGCGACGTCTATATAGGCAACCGAAAGGATGCCAACCCAATTAATGGCATTGTTCCGGCCGTGACGGGTACGGCAGCGCCAATTATCATTCAGGCCGATGGCGATTACCGGATGAGTAACGTAACCGGCAAAACTACCAATTTCAGCAGTACAGGCCCCTTAACCATAAAAGCATACAGCACCGCATACAACGGTACCATCACCTGGCAGGGCAATACCAACTTCTCCCCCGGCTTCAGCAGCATTACACTGGGGGAAAGTGATAAAAACTATTCGATAACCCAGACTTCTGCCCTGAGCAGTATCGGAGATATCACCGCCTATGCCATTGATTACACCCAAAACGGCAACCTGACCACCACCGGATCAGGTTCAGGTATTTTCCTGAGAGCAAAAGGCAATATTGCGTCAACGGCATCAGTGAATATCACCACCAATAACGGGCCGGTGGTACTGGCAGCCGACCGCGATGCCACCGGCGGCGGGGTAGTTCAATATGGGGAAACACTAAATATCAACTCCACCGGTGGTGCGGTGACCATCGGCGGCGGAAATGACGGAGCCACCGAATACGCACAAGGCTACAACGGTGGTAACTGGCGTAATTCAGGCGTTCGCTTCAAAACCCTCAATATTCAGTCAGGAGGTGGGGACGTCAATATCCGGGGAAAAAGTTTCAACGCAGCTATCGCATCCGGAGTGGGTGCCTGGGGCATCGGCGTATGGGATGGCAATTTGACCATCAACAGCGGTGCGGGTAAAATTTACATGGACGGTATCAGTGAATCCATAGGAACGAATTCTTTAAAAGGCGGCATCATGACCAACGGGGCAGTAAATCTCGAATCCGCCTTCCCGGGTGCAGATGCCATCAAACTCCTGGGATCCAATACCACCACTGGGCCTGGCTGGAATCACGGGGTGGATTTGGGTTCCAACAGTGAAACTGATGGTTCCGGCACTCAACGTATTGCAGCAACCGGTACAGGAGGTGGTGTTGTCATAGAAGGAACAGCGAATGAGTGGTCTGTGTTAATCCGTCGCAGCACAGAACTACTGGCCAACGGCGGTGATATTGTGCTAAAGGGAGTACCGAACTCCGGAAATGTTTCCAATTTGTGGCTAAGAAATGGCAATAATCAATGGTGGGGTTCAAAAGCTTCCACTGCGGTTACCGGTACAAATAGCAATATCCTTGTTGAGTTTAATGACTTTAACTTCTCTGGTGCCCCCAAATTTGCTACCGCAGGAGTAGTGACTTTACAACCTGCTTCCACAAGCTTTGCCCGAACCATCAGCACCGGTTGGTTTACCTGGAACCAAAACAGCCAGACTATGTCGGCCTTTAACTTCGGTAAATCAGGCAACACCTCCGGGCTTCTCCATGAAATTGCTGCCATTTCCGTATCCGGTCCGATAAATTTCTACGGAGCCGCCATGACCTTCAATCAGGGGCTCACGGCTACGAACAACAACATCAATCTGTTCGCTTCCGGTGCAGTCACCCAGGGCGTTTCCGGCGCACTCACGGCCAATGGCCTTGGGCTTAATGGTTCGGGTACTTTCACGCTGACCAATACGTCCAACAACGTAACCACGATCGCCGGCGGCACTGGAGCCGCACCCATAGGCAACCTCTCGCTGGTAGATGCGAGCGGCGGGCTGACGATTGGTACTGTAAACCCCACCGGCATTAGCTCCAGCGGCGTGGTTTTGATTGAAACCCTTACTGGCGATATTACGCTTAGCGAAAATATTTCCACCACCAATACCTCTGCCACGGCCATCACGCTCAATGCCGGCAAGAGCAAATCTCCCGGGGATGCCACGGGGGGCAACATCCTCGTCTCGGGAAGTCCGACGCTGACCACCGGCACCGGTGGCATTGTCAGGTTGTTGAGTGGCAGTGAGACCGGCAGCACCGGCCTGAGCGCCTTGGCCACAACGCCCGCCAATGTACTTGACAACGTGGACGAAACTACCACGTTCAGTCCGGCATTGAGCGCCAACAACACTTATGCGCTTTACCGCTATGGTACAGGCTCGCTTGGTGATCTTACCGTAGTAGCCTCTGGCGGCGACGCTCAGGGCACCACCTGGGATTACGACAGTGGCATCCTCAGGCCAACCGGTATAGCTGCTGCCAGAGTCAATGCTTCTGTAGTGGAAGGTTATCTCGCCACCGGCGATTTGACGGTACATGCGGGCCGGGTTTATTTCAGCGCCAGTGTGAACAGCACCACGGCCAATAACCTGAAGGTATGGTCCAATACCCACATCACCAATACCGTCGCTACGGTGATCACCACCCAGGGCGGCGATGTACTGCTGGCCTCCAATGTCAATGATGCCACGGATGGAGAAAGCACCACCAATGGCTATATTCAGCTCAGATTGGGCCTTACCATCACCACCAACGGAGGGGATATCACCTTAGGAGGTGGTAACACCGACGGCTCCGAGTATGCACACGGCAGTTCGGCTGTAGATTACACCGAAGGGGTGCGCTTTGACTTTGTTTTTTCCCTAAACTCAGGTGGAGGCAACATCCTCATAAGGGGTAAATCGTATGAACGAGGATTACCGACTGGATATGGGGCATCAGGCTTTGGCGTTTATGGCCTCACTGGCACCGGCATCATCAACAGCGGTGCGGGCACCATCACTATTGACGGCTACAGCCAAACCTGGGGCAGTAGCTTTTCCTCGGGTATATATGTCGGTAGCGCTTTAAACATTATTTCCGACAACACCACCGAAGATGCCATCCGGCTATTTGGTAAAGCCACCCGGTATGGAGGTGATGAAGCCTGGGGTATTGAAGCGGAAGGCGTTTTCACGGTGATGGCTACCGGAGCGGGCGGCGGTATCACCCTTTCCACTTCTCAGCAAAATGTCGGTAATAACTACGATGCAGTTTTTCGTGCGCAAACCAACTTCTTAGCCAATGGCGGACCAATCAATCTTCTCGGCGGCCAGTCGGGCGGTATCACCAATGGGATTTGGTTTATTAATGCCGACTTTTACATAGGCTCCAAGGCGGGAACGGCGGTAACCTCGAGTGCCTCGGATATCGTGATACAGTATGACAGATTCGCTTTTAACAATTTTAGACCCTATGTGGCTACTTCTGGAACGGTGACCTGGCAATCGGTAGGCAATTCTTTTGGACAATCGGTCTATACCTCGTGGTTCCGCTGGAACCAAAACAGCCAGACCATGTCGGGGTTTACCATAGGTAAAGCGAATAACAGCACTGATATCGTGCACGAAACCGCTGCCATCACCGTAGCAGGGCCAATTACTTTTAATGCGAATTGGTTGTACTTCAGGGCTGACCTGACCAGCACCACCGCTTCCGACATTAGCCTGAATGCCAAAGGTAATTTCGACAATGACGGCTCCACCCGAAGAACAATTTCTACCGCCGGGGGTAATATCATGGTGTATGCCGACAGCGATGCAAACGGCGGCGGCCAACTCAGTGTTGACTATATCACCTTTAACCCCGGGGCAGGTGAAATTCGCCTAAGGGGAGAGACTTTTGGCTGGGATGTCAACAGCAATGGCGCAAAGCCGTGGATTAACGGCACCGGCAATTTTGTCTTTGAGTCTTCTGATGCGGCTTTTGGCCAGGATGTTGGCACTAATTGGTTTTTCTTCGATCAGGATGCCAATGGTTTGGGTTCGATAACGCTGGGTAAACCAACCAATATTAATAATACAGTTTTTATAGATGGTGCCGCCATCAGCGCAGCAGGCCCATTGACCGCTTATGGCCTTAATGTTACCGCATCGGCCAATGTGACGCTGAGCGCGGGTGGAGTATTGCTCAAAGCTACCGGAAATATCTTTGTGACCGGCGCCTATACCACCTCCGGGGCGAGTGTAGTGTTATGGGCTGATTCCGATGGTACTTCCGAAGGTGTTTTGGAAGTGAAAGGCAATATAACCACCAACGGGGGGCATATTTACGGCGGTGGCGGCAATACCTCTGAAACGCTGAATGGCGTGGAGGTACCCTCCGGCAGTGCTTTCAGCAATTCCACCGCCTATCATGGCTTATATGTGGATGGCTGTACGGTTAATTCCGGCGGCGGTGATATTCGCTTCAAGGGAACCGCTCGCCCGGTCAATGGCTCTTTGGCGGGTATTTCGGTCAGGAATGCGAGTATTCAGTCTGGTGCGGGAGATTTGTCGCTCTATGGCAAGAGGATAGGAGATCCTGCAAATTCTACCGGTCTTTGGCTGGGTACTACGATAGCAATAGCAACGGCATCCGGAAACGTTTCCATAGCTTCCACTTCCGGGGATATTTACCTGGAAGGTATCAGTGAGGCAACGGATACTTACAACTGGAACCACGGTTTAGCCATTGTTTCAACCGGCGGCGATGACATCACCATTTCCAGTACTTCAGGAAATATTGTCATGCTTGGTGATGCCTTAGGGGCTTCGGCTCGTGCAGGGGAAGCTGTTGGTCTGGTGATACAGAGTAACAGCACAAGTGGTCTTACCAGGATAAATACCGATGGAGGTACTATTACGATGACCGGCAAAAGTGCGGATGCAAATGATGATTTCGGCATGGGTTTCCGTGCAGCCAACGGTGCTGGCAACATCACCATCGGCGATGCCAACACCGGAGATATTACGCTGCGCTTTGGCTCACTACAGACTACCGCTCAGGCCACCTTAGGGGTGGTATCCATACAAAGTGCCGGAGATTACGTACTGGAGGGTGTTGAGGGCAATGCCTTCGGCGCAGCCATCAACCTCACGGATGAGTATGCCTTCGGTACTTCAGGAACCAGCCTCCGCGTGGGAAGTACCACCAACACCCAAAATATTACCATTGGCGCTAGCCCGACCATTGCCGGTCCAGTCACGGTGTATGGGGGCAACCTTACCGTCAATGGCGTAGTTACTGCTACCAATGACAATATTCACCTTCATGCTACAGGAGCCGCCACCCAGGGCTCAGCCGGTGGGCTTGTGGCCAATGGACTTGCGCTGAATGGAGTGGGCACTTTTAACCTGACCAGCAACAACAACAACGTAGTTACCATTGCGGGTGGCAGCAGCAGCGCACTCCTGGGCAGTGTATCCTTTACCGACGCCAGTGGCGGTTTGACCATTGGTGCCGTCAACCCTACCGGTATTCACTCCACCGGAGCAGTCACCATAGAAACCCTTACCGGGAACATCAACCTGGATGAGGACATTACCACTGCCAGCACTTCCACAAGCGCTATCGTGCTGAACGCGGGCAAGAGCAAAATTATTGGTGACCTTACCGGCGGGGATATTATAGTGTCAGGTAGCCCGCAGCTTACTACCGGTTCGGGTGGTATTGCGCGACTGTTCAGCGGTGGGGAGGCAAACAGCACCGGACTGACCGCTCTTGCAGGCGGCAGCGCCAATACCAGAGACGGGGTAGATGAAACGACCACCACCTTTACCCCTGCCCTGAGTGCAGGAACCATCTATGCCCTGTATCGTTTCAGCTTCAACGCCCTCGGTGACCTGACGATTGTCAACTCCGGCGGCGATGCCCTGAATTCTACCTGGACTTATGAGAACGGACTGATTCGTCCTACCGGTATTGCGGCCGCCAATGTCAATGCATCGGTGGTGAATGGCTATCTGGCCACCGGAGATTCGGTCATTCTGGCGGGTAGAATTTATATTAGCGCTAATGTAACCGGCAGCGGCAGCCATAACTTATCGGTATTATCCAATACGCACATCACCAATACTACGGCTACGACAATTACTACTCAGGGTGGTGATGTGTTGTTGGTGGGTAATGTAAATGATGCGGTGGATGGGGAAAGTACGACCAATGGGTATGTGCAATTCCGCGGAGGCCTCACCAT
>CAYTNI010000103.1:0-9271 GCA_964439115.1 uncultured Saprospiraceae bacterium | reverse complement strand
GGGGCAGTATTTCGATCAGGATGTGGAAATTTCCATTGCTGACCAGGAAGATGTGTACGCCAAAAGCCAGGCAATAGCCACGGTAAAATCTTTTTTTGCTCAAAATGCCCCCAAAGGGTTCCAGCAAATGCACCAGGGCGCCTCCAAGGGTAGTGATGCCCAATATTGCATTGGCAACCTCACGACCTCCTCAGGGACCTACCGCGTTTATCTTTATGCTAAAAATACTGACGGCAAATTCCTTATCCAGGAATTGCGCTTTGATCGCGGAGGTTAACTACATTTGCTGCAAATCCATTAGCCCATGGCGCTCGCCTGGCGCATAGCCCGAAAATACCTCTTTTTTCGACGCAGTACAAATGCCATCCACGTCATTACAGGCATTGCTGTATTCGGCATTGCCGTAGGTGCTGCTGCGCTCGTGCTCATCCTTTCCGTGTTCAACGGTTTTGAGGATCTCATCACGGGCATGTACAACTCCTTCAATCCGGATTTGAAAATTGCACCGGCCCGCGGCAAGACCTTCCCTGCTGACAGTACCTTCCTAGCCGCTGTCAGTCAAACCCCGGGGGTAACGGCCGTTTCGGCCACCCTTGAAGAAGTAGCATTTTTCGAATATAAAAACAGTCAGGATTTCGGCACCCTCAAAGGAGTAGGTACCAACTATGTAAAGGGTTCCAAGGTGATGGGTGCAGTTCGTGAAGGAAGATTTCTCCTCCGCGATGGCGAGGTATCCTTCGCCGTGCTCGGCCTGGGAATGCGCAACAAGCTCAATGTGAATGTGGAAGATGGCATCGCCTCGCTTGCAGTTTACATGCCTAAGCGCAAAACTACCTCGCCATTGGAGCCGCAATTTAGAAAAAGGCTGGTTTATCCTGCCGGTACCTTTGTCATTCAGCAGGAGTTCGACAACAAATATGTATTAACCCACCTGAATATGGTGCGCGAACTACTTGGCTATGCCGACGAGGTGAGTGCCCTGGAGCTCAAACTTGAGAATGGTGTAAATTCTTCTGATGTTCAAAAAAATCTGCAATCCACTCTGGGGGCTGATTTTATAGTCAAAAATCGATTTGAGCAGGAGGAAACCTTTATGCGGCTGATGCAGGTGGAAAAATGGCTGAGCTTTGCCATCGTCAGCCTGATGATGCTCTTAGTGTCCTTTAATCTGATTGGCGCTTTGTGGATGATTGTGCTGGAAAAGCAGCCAGATATATCTATCCTGAAATCCATGGGCGCTACTGATCATCTGGTGCGCAATATTTTCCTGACAGAGGGATTGATACTGTCCCTGATGGGTGCCGGAATCGGTATCGGTTTGGCCAGCCTGATATACCTTATACAAAAAACGTTTGGTATCGTTTCTATACCGGGGAATCTCATCATTGATGCCTATCCGATCAGCATGCGAGCGGGTGATTTACCTGTGGTCATGGCCACGGTTTTGTTTATTGGCTTACTCGCTTCCATACCACCCGCCATAAGAGCCCTCCGTACACCTACTCTGATTCGGGAAGAGTAACTAAAAAGTCAGCTTGACAAGTCGCAAGCGGCTGCGGCGTTCACTTGGCACCACAAGTTGGTTGGCACTCACCTGGATGGCATCTCTGAACCGAAGCCGCAGATCCAATTTTTCGGTGTTAAGCAGGCTTTGGCGTTCAAAAGTGCCATTGGCGTCGAGCAAATATACACTTACCGTATTTTCGAAGCGAATTTCATCGTTGAAGATGAATCGTAGCTTTTCTGGAGTTTTGAACAGAAAGAAGGAGGAATAGACTCCGCCATCATCCTGGGAATATTGTTTTTTGGGCAGGATAGACTTCCAGTGTGTCTGGCCATTGGGATGGGAGGAAATTACGACGATGTCGTCCAGGTAGTAATCTACAATAAACCTGCCCATGCCATCAAAGCTGACCCGGTTGGGCGCGCCAAGGCGCCTTTCGAATTCACGGGCGCGCTCAGCAATCATCAACACACCACCATCGCGGCGCAGCACCATATCTTTCACTACAATTTCAGGTACGCCTTTGGCCTTGTCCACCTCTTTGCCGGCGAGGCTGGATACGAAGAGATCGTCAAAGGGTTCAAACACCAGCGAATGCCCGTCTGAATCCGGATCAATACGCAAAATAAAATGCCCCAGGGCCTTATCGTTGGTTCTTTCGGCATAAAACCCGGCAGCAACGAGATTGTAGTTGAGGTTGTCGTACGCAAATCGGACATCATAGATGAGCTTGCCCTCCAGCGGTATCTGGAACTGTACGAGCCTTTCCTTGGCGCCTTGATACATGACCACCTGAAACTGATGGCCTTCTCTGCGCAACTGGAAGCGGTTGTTTTCAATAACCAGGAACAGATTGCCGTCATTATCTACGAGAATCTCCCTAAAGTCCTCCATAAGTTGAATACCGGAAGGCATGATGGTTTTTTCCCAAAGTAATTTGAAGGAGGTGTTGTCAAACACCAGGGCATGCAGAACGGTCTGACGTTCGATATAATACACCAGTACTTTGGTTCTGTCTTCCGAAAGGACCATCTCAAATTCGGGGCCAAAAAAAAGGTAGCCGTAGTTTTTGATTTCCATCGAATCCAGCAGATTGGCGCCGGGGTCGTATTTAGCGGCTTTGAGGATGGTATTGGTTTGGTGTCGGAACTGGTATAGGAGGGTAAAATCACTTTTGCTAAAGGTAGCGCCGACAACCCGGGGATTTTTTTTGTCGAGAGTAAGGACTTTTGTCCAACTGGTGCGCAACTGCGGGTCAAAGCCCTGTATTTCAAAGCGGGAGATTTGGTCTCTGAATAGCAGCATGCGGCCTTTGAATTCGCCGAGCAGCTCGTAGGAAACATCATTGCGCAGGGGGATTTCATCTGACATAATGATTTCCTGAGCCATGCCGGGAAAGAGCCATGCCAGGTGTAGCATCAAGGCGAGGGAAATCATCTTTGGAAGATGGCGTAGAATACCTGGTTGGCGTATCATGCATGCACAATTGAAGAAAATCGCGCCTGTTCCGAACCAGCGAGTTGGGAGGCCCCTTGGCTCAGGCGGCCTTGAGTTTGCCGAGGTTGGAACGGGAGAGTTTTTCAGCAGCGTATTCGCGGGTAATTTCGAGTCGGCGCACCTCTTCCTGAGAGGGCATTTCGAACATGGCATCGGTCATGATGGCTTCACAAATGGAGCGCAGACCTCTGGCACCAAGTGCAAACTCCAGTGCTTTTTCGGCGATATAATCAATAGCTTCGGGTGTAAAATGCAGCTGAATGCCTTCGATTTCAAAAAGGCGCTGATACTGTCGAATCAGCGAGTTTTTGGGTTCGAGGAGAATGCGGCGCAAAGTGGCCAGGTCGAGCGGATTAAGATAGGCGAGTACGGGCAGGCGGCCTACCAATTCCGGGATGAGGCCGTAGTGTTTGATATCCTGATGATTGACGTACTGGAGGAGGTTATCGTGGTCGAGTCTGGAAAAATCATCTGATTTAAAGCCTATGACCTGGCTGTTCATGCGGCGGGCGATGACTTTATCAATACCTTCGAAGGCACCGCCACAAATGAAGAGTATATGTTCTGTATTTACCTTGACTAATTTCTGCTCGGGGTGCTTACGTCCGCCCTGAGGAGGCACATTGACATCGGTACCCTCCAGCATTTTGAGCAGTGCCTGTTGAACGCCCTCGCCAGAAACATCCCGGGTAATTGAAGGGTTGTCGCTTTTTCGGGCAATTTTATCCAATTCGTCAATATATACGATGCCGCGTTCGGCGGCGGCCACATCGTAGTTGCAGACCTGGAGCAATCGGCTGAGAATGCTTTCCACGTCTTCGCCCACATAGCCGGCTTCCGTGAACACGGTGGCATCGACTATGGCGAAAGGCACGTTGAGGAATTTGGCAATAGTTTTGGCCAGAAGGGTTTTGCCGGTACCGGTTTGGCCCACAAAGAGGATATTGGACTTTTCTATTTCCACGTCGTCCTTGCGGGTTTGCTCAAGCCGTTTGTAGTGGTTATAGACGGCTACGGAGAGCACTTTTTTAGCGTCATCCTGACCAATGATGTACTGATCCAGGTAGGCTTTGATATCCTTTGGCTTGACCTGGGAGAAGAGCGAGGAACCTTTGGAGGCATCCACCGCACCGTCCTGTTTCTTTTTGCCGTAGAGTTCTTCCTGAACAATCAGGCCTGCCTGTTCCACGCAAGCCTCACAAATATGGCCTTCAATACCGGCGATGAGCAGGAGTGCTTCTGATTTGTCCTTGCCACAGAAGGAGCAATGGTATGTTTGTCTGGATTTACTCATCAGTATTGGATTGGAGCGTAACCCGGATTAGCTGGCGGGTTCTACGGGTTTGCCAAGTACTTCATCCACGAGGCCATATTCCATAGCTTCGTGAGCGGTAAGCCATTTGTCGCGATCTGAGTCATCTTCGATTTGTTTGTAAGGCTTGCCGGTGTGGTGGCTGAGGATTTTGTAGAGATCCTCTTGCATTTGTTTGATGAGCTTGTAAGAGATTTCCATATCCGATACCTGACCCTGCATGCCACCGGAGGGTTGGTGAATCATAACCCTGCCATGGAATAGACAGGTGCGCTTGCCTTTGGCGCCGGCTGCGAGCAATACTGCGCCCATGGAAGCGGCGAGACCGGTGCAGATGGTACCGACGTCGGGTGATACAAACTGCATGGTGTCATAGATGCCGAGGCCGGCAATGACTGAACCGCCGGGGCTGTTGATATACATGTTGATATCCCTTTTGGGATCGGCGGATTGCAGGAAGAGCAGCTGAGCTTGTACGATATTGGCGATATCATCATACACGGGTGTGCCCATGAAGATGATGCGGTCCATCATCAATCGGGAGAACACATCGAGTACGGTTGCGTTGAGCTGTCGTTCTTCGATGATGTAAGGCGTCATATTTTGTACCTGGCCCATGGCCTGTACATTGTAGCGCGCGTAATCCTCGACTTTATAACTGCTCATGCCGAGGTGCTTGACGGCGTACTTAAAGAATTCATCTTTGCGAAACATACCAGATTAAATTTTGGGGGTGGTGTTTATGAAAACAACTTCGAGTCAAACGGGTTGAATGGACGAAAAAATTATTCATTTTCCGATTGGGCGCCTTCAGCGTCTATGGTTTCAACCTCAGCCGACAGTTCCGATTCTGGATTATCTTCTTCGGAGCGCATCTGCTTTTGCATTTTGTCCATTTCAAGGCGGAAATCCTCCTTCGAGATAGGCTTGGGCGACACATTAACCTGGTCGGCTACCATCGTGAACAGTTTATCTGTAAAAATTTCCTCGTAGGCCTGATTGACCGAGTCCTCATTTTGCATTAAGCGATGAGCCATATTGTGAATAAATTCATGGTCAACGTAAGGAGAACTGCCAAAGTAGCCGTAAACCTGATTTACAAAATGGGCTTCCAGCTCTTCATCAGTGACTTCGACTTTCAGATCGGTGGCCAGTTTATTCCGAATGCTGCTCCAGCGGAGGGCTCCCAAAAACTTGTCGAAGCCTTCCTCTACCTTCTCAGGGCTGAGGGATTCATCGTTGTAGCGCATCCACTTTTTCAGAAAATCCGTTGGGAGTTCAAATTCGGTTTCGCGGAGGATACGGTCTCTCATTTCCACGAACATGAGGGAATTGGCAGGGTTAAGATACATCTCCTCGAAGGATTTTCGTATGCTTTCCTTAGCCTGGTCCAAATCGGAGACTGTTCCTGGTCCGAATGCTCTATCGAAAAACTCCTGGTTCAATTCGGCAGGCATATTGCGGGTAGCTCCCTCGATTTTGAAATTAAACCACTCACCGGCGGCAGACAGACCCTCTTCGGTAGTTTCGAGCCATCGGCTAAGCAAGTCCGGAGATTCGGAGAAAGCCTCTTTTATGTTTACGCGGAAAGAATCTCCAACCTTGGCGGCTAGTAATTGTTGGCATAGCTCTTCATTGTATATCTGATCGGTCGAAACAGAGAAGGAGGCGCTCAATCCATCTTCTTTGGGTTGTTCATCAAGGAGTTCCTCGGCATGCAACACCAGAGAATCCATTTCAGTGAACCCTGTTTCGATATCTACGGGGGTGGAAAGTCTGTCCCTCAGTTTATCCAATTGCTCCGTAATCATTTCATCGGTAATGATTACGGCGAAGCGTTCGTAGGTGCTTTCAGAGCCTGCGCCGCGAACTTCGATATCGGGCGCTATGCCAATTTCGAATTTGAACGCATACTGATGAAGGTCGCGGGCATCCAGGTTAATCGCATCATTATCCTCGGAGGGGATGGGATTTCCGAGCATGTAAAGGTTATGTTGACGGATATACCCTGATATGGCATTCTGCAACTGCTTGTTGAGCACTTCTGCGAGGATGGATTTGCCGAACATTTTTCGCAGCACCGAGGTGGGTGTTTTCCCTTTGCGGAAGCCTTTGAGCGCAGCCTGCTTGCGGTATTTGCTTAGTTCTGCATCATACTCGCCTTCGTAGTCAGCGGGTTCAAGATTGATTTCAAGGTTAAAATGGAGGGGGGTGATTTCCTCTTTGTGATAGATTGGCATTGTCGGGAAAAAATTAAAAATAAAGAATTGCCCCTTCAAAAATTAGAGACTACCCCAAGCTGGAGTCTGTACCTTTCAGGGCATTTTTAGTGCGGGTGGAGGGACTCGAACCCCCATGCCTCGCGGCGCCAGATCCTAAGTCTGGTGCGTCTACCAATTTCGCCACACCCGCATTAACAGGACGTCGATGCGGCATGCATTTCAGTCTCCTGCTTTTTGCGACGCAAAGGTAAATTTATTTTTAACAAATACTGCAATTTTCATCGCGCTATCCTACTAACAAAAAAAGTGTTAACTTTGGATTTTATGGAATGTGTTATTCCTGAAACATTTGGACAATATGATAGCCACCTCCGCCCAATCCAGGGAAGACCATACGGTGCATCAGGCCTATCGCAAGTTGCTGCGCACCATCAAAAGCCCGCTGGATGCTGCTGATCGAAAGCTAATCAGGGACGCCTACGAGTTGGCAGTAGAAGCCCATCGCCCGCAGCGCCGCAAATCCGGTGAGCCTTATATCCTTCATCCATTGGCGGTTGCTGCGATATGTGCTGAAGAAATCGGCCTTGGCCCAACCGCCATCGCAGCCGCACTGCTCCACGACGTTGTAGAGGATACCGTCATTACCTCTGAAGAAATCCGGGCGAGATTCGGCCCCCAGATTGCCCGCATGGTAGATGGCCTCACCAAACTCGACAGCGCCTACAACGCGGAAAGCCCCCAGGCAGAAAATTTTCGTAAAGTACTCGGCACATTGGTAGAAGATGTGCGCGTGGTACTCATCAAGATGGCTGACCGGCTCCACAATATGCGTACCCTCGGAGCTATGGCACGCCACAAGCAGCTTAAAGTAGCCGCAGAAACGAGCTATTTGTACGCGCCACTGGCACACCGGCTCGGCCTGTACAATCTGAAAACAGAATTTTTGGATTTGTGCATGAAGATCACAGAGCCGGATTCGTACCAGGAAATAGCACGCAAACTCGCCGATACCAAACGCGAGCGCAACCGTTATATCAACGAATTTATCCGCCCACTTTCTCCTCATCTCGATGAACTGGGCATTCCATACAAGATTTTTGGCCGCCCCAAGAGCATTTACTCCATCTGGAACAAAATACAGTCCAAAAGAGTACCTTTTGAGGAAATATACGATCTCTTCGCTGTGCGAATCGTGGTGGACGTGCCACCGGAGCGCGAAAAGCGCGCCTGCTGGGATGTATATTCTATTGTCACGGATGTACACCGCCCGCTCCCCGAACGTTTGAAAGACTGGATTACCGTGCCCAAGGGCAATGGCTACGAATCTTTACATACCACTGTGATTGGCCCCATGGGCAAATTTGTTGAGGTTCAAATCCGAACTTCCAGAATGGATGATATTGCCGAGCGCGGATTCGCCGCCCACTGGAAATACAAAGGCGTAAGCAACCAGCCCGATGTGTTTGAACAGTGGCTCGATAGTGTGCGCGACATCATGGAGGATCCCGCCAGCAACGCCGTGGAGTTTTTGGATAACTTCAAGGATAATAACCTCTTCCAGGAGGAAATATTCGTCTATACGCCCAAGGGCGACCTGAAAATTCTACCCAAAGGTGCCACTGCGCTGGACTTTGCCTTCAGCATCCACAGCGATGTAGGTTATCACTGTACCGCGGTTAAGGTCAACAAAAAGTTGGTACCCATGGGGTACAAACTACAAAGTGGCGACCAGATTCAGGTAGTGACCAACAAGTCGCAGAAGCCAAGTGAAGACTGGCTCAAAATCGTTATCACCGGTAAGGCTCGTTCCAAGATTCGCTCCGCCATGAAGGAGGAACGACGCAACATGGGAGAGTTTGGCCGCGACGCACTGGAGCGAAAGTTGCGCAACTACAAGATGGAGCTCAATGACGAGATTGTAGATAAGCTATACAAGCATTTCGAATACCCTTCCCACATTGATCTTTACTATGCCATCTACTTAGGTGAACTTACTATTGAGCGCATCTTCAAGGAGTTTATGGTGGGAAACAACACCCTGGTAGAAATACCTTCCAAGGTGGAAGAAATTCGATTGCCGGAGCCGACCTCCAATAAAAAACGCGACCTCACCAAGGCTCGGCTAATGATTAATGGCGAGGATGCAGAGCGCTACACCTATTCACTGGCCACCTGCTGCAATCCTGTACAAGGTGACGACATTTTTGCCTATGTGACCTCTAATGCCACCCTTAAAATTCACCGCACTACCTGTCCCAACGCCACCAACCTAATGGCTAATTACGGCTACCGAATCATGAAGGCTGAGTGGGTACACACCCCTGGTACCACCTTCGTAGCAGACCTCAAAATAACGGGTATTGATGACGGCCCCGGAGTGATAGAGCGCTTAACCCATGCCATCTCTTCAGATTTGAATCTCAATATCCGGACCTTCTCCATAGCAGGCGACCAGGGGTATTTCGAGGGGCGGATTAGCCTGGTAGTTCAAAACACCGACCAATTGAATATTGCCATTCGCAGATTAATGAAATTGCCCAATGTGTCAACCGTTGAGCGAGTGGTTTAGTTATTAGACTATGACAACGCCAAAAACAACCGATGACGTCATCCACGAGGTGAAACAGATTTTTTCGTCTCATCTGGAGCAGGGTGGCTTTCGCAAAACGCCTGAACGCTTTGCCATCCTGGAGGAGATATATCGACGCACCGATCACTTCGATGCGGAGGCTCTTT
>CAYTNI010000102.1:0-9287 GCA_964439115.1 uncultured Saprospiraceae bacterium | reverse complement strand
GGGTGGTATTTAAGCGCCTGTTTGCGGTACGCTTTTTTGATGGTTTCCGCATCGGCATCGCGCCCTACTTCCAGCACCTCGTAATAATCTCTTTTTGCCATACCGCAACAAAATTATTTACTTCAACGAATGATTAGCCGGTGTTTAGCCGGTTTGATTTATTTGCCAATCACGACCTTGGCGTGACGAATAATTTTCCCCCCGAGCAAGTATCCCTTTTCAATAGTATCCAGAATTTTTCCTTTCAGCTCTTCTGAAGGGGCGGGGATTTCTGCTACGGCCTCGTGCCAGTCCGGGTCGAAGGATTGGTCTTTTGTTTCCATCGGTTCGAGCCCCTGCTGTTTGAGCAGATGATGAAGCTTTTGATATACCAGGGTAACGCCTTCACTGAAGTGCTCAGCAGAGCCTTCTGCATCGGCGCTTTTTTTGGCTCTGTCAAAATCGTCCAGCACGGGAAGTAATGCTGACATGGTGTCCTGTGCTGCCGTTTTTACCAAATCCAGCTTTTCCTTCATCATACGCCGGCGGAAAGTGTCAAACTCTGCGTAAAGCCGCACATATTTGTCCTTCAATTCTGCCAATTCGGCTTTGGTTTGTTCTAACACATCGGGCGACTTAGACGAAAGGTCTTCATTTTCAACATTTTTTTGGTTTTCCTGGTCAATTTCCTGCTTGTTTAACCCTTCTTCACCAACAGGCGTTTCCTCTGTGTTTTGGTTGTTGTTATGCTCCATGATACAATTCTTTAAAGACAATGCCCTATGGCTTCAACAGTATAGCAATTTTGTTGCCGAAAAGGTAAATAAGCCATTTTGTCAGGTTTATCATTAATCCTGTTTTTTTGCGTTTCTTTGACATAAGAAATAAACAACCATGCACCAAAGTATTTGTTTCGGCTTATTCTTTCTGGTATTCAGCTTTTCGCTAAAGGCACAAGACGAAGAGTTGCGCTATGAGGATTGGGTTTACAAAGATCATATCAAGTCTGTTCGGTTTCACGTAGATGGGTTAGTCCTTACCCAACCGATTATTGACCTGGGTTCAGACGTGGCGCTGCAATTATCCTTTGACGACCTTGAGGGCGGCGTTAAAGATTATGTATATTCCGTAGTGCATTGCAACGCAGACTGGGAGCCCTCTGTGCTTGCTGAGATGGAGTATATTGACGGTTTTTCAGAAGACCGCATCAACGACTGGCGTTTTTCAGCCAAGACGCTCACGCCCTACACCCACTACAGCCTGAGTTTGCCTCACAGAGACATGCGGCTCACCAAATCCGGCAACTACCTCCTCAAGGTGTATGAATCCGGCCGGCAAAAAACCCTTGCATTGACCCTGCGTTTTTTGGTGGTAGAGCCCTTAGTGCAAATTACGCCGCGCATGGTCAATACGGCTGCGGTGAGCAAGCTCAGAACCCACCAGGAAATTGATTTTCTAGTCAATTACGAACGCGTCCCCATCCGAGCTGCACAACAGGAAATCCGGGCTACCGTACTCCAAAATGGCCGCTGGGACAGTGCGCTACCCCTCATCCCGCCTATGTTCGTACGCACAGACCAGCTCGTTTATGATTTTCAAGACAAAATCGTGTTCCCGGGTGGAAAGGAATTCCGCTTTGTGGATTTGCGCTCCCTCTACAGCAGCACGCCCGGCATCACCTCTATCGAGCGGATAGAAGACCGCCTTGAGGTTACTCTTGAACGGGAAGGCAAGCGCAGCGGCTCCGCTTATATTCAATATGAAGACATCAACGGCAATTTTGTGGTAGAAACCCGGGATCAGCACAACCCCCTGTCCGCTGAATACCTGAATGTACTCTTCATGTTGCAGTCCAGTGAGCCCTACTACGACCACGATATATACATTGTAGGTAAATTCAGCGACTGGAAGCCAAAGCAGGCGTTCCGAATGGCCTACAACAATGCGGTGAATGCCTACGTCGGCACCCTCCAACTCAAGCAGGGCTATTACAACTATGCCTTTGCTGCGGTACCTCTCCGCTCCAAGGACAATGCTATTAACTTCTCAGAAATTGAAGGCGACTGGTACGAAACTGAAAACGAATATACCATTCTTGTCTATTATCATCCACTCGGAGAGCGCTATGACCGCCTCATCGGCGTAGCATCCTTCAACTCCAATACCAGGTAAGACGGCAGCTTGTGACTCCCAGGCTGGCCGTAACAACAGCATTTATCCATATCTGGGAAGCAGCACACAAGATTTTTGACAAAATTATATGCGTTTTTTTAGTTTTATGCCGCATCGTTAAGAATAAAAATAATTTTTTTGGCCTAAAATCTTATAAAAATTTAGAAGGCGTCATAAAGCATTGATAAAAATCACCTCGCAAACAAAAAGAAAATTGTATTTTTAGGCATGTTTAATTCTTTTACACACATGAAAACCTATTTCCCAGACGAGCCGTTACGCGCCCAAATGCTGGACTTCCTTTGGGATGCTCAAGATTCGGCAGGATATATTTCCAAGGCAGATATTGCCCGTATTGCATCTATCCTTCAGCTCTCCGAAGTTGAGGTGGAGGGCGTAGCCTCTTTTTACCACTTCTTCCACCTTCAGCCGGCGGGTAAGTTCCGAATTTATGTAAATAATAGTATTCTGGCAGATTTCAAAGGATATAGCCAGGTGGTACACGCTTTTGAAACGGCCACCGGCGCCAGATTAGGCGGAACAGACCCCTCGGGGTTGTTTGGTTTATATGAAACACCCTGTATCGGCCTTTGCGACCATGAGCCATCCGCTCTGATAAATTTCGTTCCATTTACCCACCTAAATCCTGAAAAGGTTTCTCATCTGATTGAACGCCTCCGCGCAGGCGTCGCACCAGAACTTCTGAGCAGTGCTGTCGAAGACAATATTTGCTACACGCCTATGCCGGAAAAGACCGTGCTGTTAAAACCATTCACGCCGGGTCAGGCACTTCAACCGCTACTGCATCAGCGTCCGGAAGACATCCTTCATCAAATAAAGGCATCGGGGCTTGCCGGAAGAGGTGGGGCTTTTTTCCCAACGGGCGTGAAGTGGGAATCCTGCCGAAATCACACCGGCAGTCGGCGTTATGTAATATGCAATGCCGATGAAGGAGAGCCGGGTACATTTAAAGATCGGGTATTACTAAACCGCCTTCCCGGGCTGCTCATTGAAGGCATGATAATCGCCGGCTATGCGATTGGCGCCGAAAAGGGGATAATTTACCTAAGGGCCGAATATCGCTGGCTGTTGCCCAAGCTCGAAGCAACCCTGGAAATGTATAGGAATATGGGCTGGTTGGGCACAGATGCCCCTACAAAGGCGCCCTTTCAGTTTGACATCCGAATACAACGCGGTGCCGGCTCGTACGTGTGCGGGGAGGAGACTGCTCTAATCGAGTCCCTTGAAGGGAAGCGCGGAGAACCTCGCACCAAAACGCATTTTCCTGTAGAGCAAGGCTACCTCGGTATGCCAACTTCGGTAAATAACGTAGAAACCTTATGTGCTGCCGCCCGCATTATTGAATACGGCCCGGAAGCTTTTGCCAATCTCGGCACCCTGGCCACCAAGGGAACCAAACTAATCAGCATTGCCGGAGACTGTGTCCGCCCCGGCATTTACGAGATCGAATGGGGGATGCCCGTAGCTGAACTCCTGGAGTTATGTGGAGCTTCCGACCCTTACTTCATTCAGGTAAGCGGGCCTTCCGGGCAATGCATCCACGCACTGGATGATAGTCATCGGCGCATTGCAGGTGAAGATTTGCTTTGTGGCGGCGCCTTTATGGTATTTAATCGTTCGAGAGATATTCTCCATATCCTCAGCAATTTCACGGCTTTTTTCAAGCACGAATCCTGCGGCATGTGCACGCCCTGTCGCGCCGGCAACTTCATCTTTGCACGAAAAATTGACAAGCTGGCGCTGGGCCTGGGAAGTTTGCAAGACCTTACCGAAATGCAGCAATGGGCGCAAATCATGAAGCGCACTACGCGCTGTGGCCTTGGAATGACCTCGCCCAATCCGCTACTTTATGCGCTGGAAAGGTTCCCTGAATATTTTGAACAAAAACTCGACAGTACCCGGACGGGGCTCAACCGCGGCTTTGATTTGGAAAGCGCCGTAGAAGATTACCGCAATGCCATCCATCCCTAAAAAACGCGCCATGGAAAAAAAACAAGTCCATATCACTATAGACGGCCGCCCGATACTCGCTGAGGATGGGCAAAATGTGGTGGAAGTGGCTAAGGCCAACGGAATTTTTCTCCCCTCCCTTTGTTATTATCCACATATTGACCCGCCGCTGGGATCCTGCCGGGTTTGCACCATTATGGCCAACGGCCGTTCGGTTGCCGCCTGTACTACTTTGGTCAAAGAAGGAATGGAAATCGTGGTCAACTCCGACGAGTTGCAGGACTGTCGCAAGGCAATCGTGGAAATGATGTACGCAGAGGGCAATCACTTTTGTCCCTCCTGTGAAAAAAGCGGCGACTGTGACCTACAGGGGCTTGGGTATCGCCTGGGGGTAACCGTTTCCCGATTTCCGCACCTTTTTGTAGATCGCATAGTGGACTATAATCCAAAGCGCATGGTCATTGAGCACAATCGGTGTATCCGATGCCGCCGTTGTGTGGAGGAGGTTCTTACCGATGATGGGCAACGGGTGTTTTCTTTTCACCACCGCGGAAACGAAACCGAAGTGGCAGTAGATTATGAGCAGGAAAGCAAACTGAATGACGAGCAGGCGATGCAAGCCATGAACCTGTGCCCTGTTGGTGCCATTCTGGTTCGGGGGAAAAGCATGGCCCGTCCCAGAGGGGAGCGAAAATACGACAAAGAGGATATAGAAGCGGAAGTACCCGTCCCTAAAATGACAGCGCTAAAGCCCAATTTACAGCGCAAAAAAATCATTGCGACCACTTCTCTAGCCGGCTGTTTCGGCTGCCACATGTCTATGCTGGACATAGATCTTGAGATGATTGATTTGATAGAGCTGGTGGAGTTCAACAAATCCCCGGTCACAGACATCAAAAAGTTCAGCAAGCGTTGTGATGTGGGCATTATTGAGGGCGGATGTTGCAACACTGACAATGTCGAGGTCTTGCGAGCTTTCCGCGAGCATTGCGATATTCTGATAGCCATCGGGGAGTGCTCCATCTGGGGGGGATTGCCTGCCATGCGCAATTTTATCCCACTAAAAGAGTGTTTGGAGGAGGCTTACAGCTCTGCTACAAATAATGAGGAAGGCCGACTGCTCATACCTCATCATCCCGACCTTCCGGAAATACTGGATCGCGTTTATGCATGTAATGAAGTTGTAAAAATTGACTACTACGTACCGGGGTGCCCCCCGGATGCCAGTCACATCTGGAAGGTAATTAAAAACGTACTTTTTGGAGAAAAATTCGCCATCACACACGGAGAATTCAAATATGATTAACCCTTGCTGCAATGAAACAAAAAATCGTCATAGAACCGGTCACCCGGGTGGAAGGGCATGGAAAAGTCACCATTCATCTCGATGATGCCGGTCATGTCACAGACTCTTTTTTCCACATTGTCGAGTTCAGAGGTTTTGAGCGGTTCATCCATGGCCACCCCTACTGGGAGGTGCCGGTACTTGTGCAACGGCTTTGCGGCATTTGTCCGGTGAGCCACCACCTCGCTGCGGCCAAAGCCATTGACCGGCTACACGGGCTTGAGCCCGAAGACCTCTCCCCTACTGCCGACAAGCTGCGCCGGCTTCTGCATTACGGCCAGATTTTTCAATCCCATGCCTTACACTTTTTCTATCTCGCCTCGCCTGATTTGCTCTTTGGCATGGATGCACCTCCGGAGCAACGCAATATTATAGCTGTCATCAAAGCCAACGAATCCCTTGCGCGCAAAGGCATTCTTATGCGCAAGTTTGGGCAGGAAATCATTAAGGCTATAGCCGGAAAACGCATCCACGGCATTTGTGCGGTGCCCGGAGGCGTTTACAAGACTTTCACCACGAAGGAGCGCGACTACTTTCTCCTGGGCACTGATATCCCCTCTATCGACACCATGACCATCTGGGCTCAAGAGGTAGTGAACTTCATTAAGGACTACCATCGCATCCATGCTGCCGATTTAGATCCTTTCGCCCATTTCCCTTCGGGTCACCTTGGACTGGTAAGCCCTGGCGGCGACCTCGAACTGTACAATGGCCGGATGCGTGCCATTGGCGCCGATGGCCACATCACACTGCCCGACATCCACGACAGCCAATACAGGGAATTTTTCGCCGAGGCGGTAGAACCCTGGACATATTTGAAATTTCCTTACCTCAAGCATATCGGCAGGAAGGATGGATGGAACAGAGTGGGGCCGCTGGCACGTCTCAACGTAGCGGATCGCATACCTACGCCACTCGCACAAAAGGAATTTGAGATTTTCCGCAGCGCCAGCGCCTGGCCTAATCACCATAGTATGCATTATCACTGGGCCCGGCTTATTGAAATGCTCCACTGCGCCGAGGTTATGAAAACGCTGCTACTCGACCCGGATATCGTGGGGGATGACCTGATGCGCGAGGGAGAACGCCGTCCGCAGGGCATCGGTATCATTGAGGCGCCACGTGGAACGCTGATTCATTACTATGAAGCTGACGAGAAAGGGCAGGTAACCCGGTGCAACCTCATTGTGTCCACCACACACAATAATGAAGCCATGAATCGCGCCGTAGGCGAGGTAGCCAAAGCAGAGCTAGACCTCCGTTCCGAAATCACAGAGGGTATGCTCAACAAGGTAGAAACGGCTATTCGCGCATACGACCCCTGTTTGAGTTGTGCTACGCACGCACTGGGGCAGATGCCCTTACAGGTTCAGGTTTTCGACAGTAAAGGCGCGTTATTGACTGAGCGAACGAGATAATAACCAGATGCGCGAAGAAATCCCGGGTAAGAAATTGCTCTTGGTCATCGGCAACGATGCACGACAAGACGACGGCTTAGGCTGGGCTTTTGGCCGGGCAATTGAGCAAAAAGAGATACCATCCTGGGCAATTGAATACCGATACCAGCTTCAGGTGGAGGATGCCGATTTGATTGCCCGTTTCGAAGAAGTCGTTTTTGTAGATGCCTTCAAGGGCTCTTTGTCGGAGGGTTATGCTTTGACGCCTTTACCACCCGCGCTTGAATTTGGCTTTTCGACCCATGCCCTCGCCCCCGGTGCTATTTTAGCGCTGTGTCAGACCCTATATTCGGATAGCCCCAATGCCTGGCTGATGGCCATTGCCGGAGAAGCCTGGGAGCTTGAAACAGGCCTGAGCGAAGCTGCGAGCAAAAACCTGGATTGCGCTCTTGCTGCGTGGAGCAGGTGGCAGGCAGCGCATTTTTCAGGATAGGAGTCAACTATTTTTTCCCTGCTTTTGGGGCAAGGTATCCAGTACCATTTCCCATAGGTCTTCGTATGGGATGATTTCAATTTCGTGGGAGGTATTGGTAAAATCACAAGAAGAAGCTCTTAGCTTTGACGAATACTTGTGCGTGTGTCGGATTACTGCCGACTTATTGAAGCCCTGTACAGGAATTACCAGCAACATTTTAATAAAATAGTTGCTTCTGTAGGCGTTGTGGTTTCTCAGATAGCGCGTACGGTATTTTTCTACTGCTTCGATTCGGGCTATGGCATCGTCGTATCGGTTTTTGGAAATCAGCGTAAGGATTTGAAATACAAGAACCGGAACATTCATGCCTCGCTTGTCTTTGGACAGGGCCGGAATTTCATTGAGGAATTTACTGGGGCGAAATTGCGTCAGGTATTTGTCTTCGTTATGAGGGATAATTTTCTTTTGGTCGGCCAAAAAATACATATAGGCTTCAATAAGCCTCCAGGTTTCTCTGGCCACCGGTATTAACATAGAGAGTTTGCGATGGTTAACAGCTGTATGGTAGTAAGTGTACGCTTGCTGATATTCCTGTGTATGCAACGATAACAGCACCAGCAACTCCTGATATCTGAACCAATGAGGAGACCCTTTTTCCATATATTTTACTCCGGCTTCTGCCGCCTGCTTTCCTGCGGTAAAATTCCGCATCTGCAAATAAGAGACCATCTGGTTACAGAGGAAGGTGCTGATTGGCATTTTTGCAGAGTATCCTTTACCGAGGAAAAAATGAATTGCATCCTGGCAAACGGCAACGCTTTTGGAGTAATCCCTCTTGCTGGTGTAAATCAGGTTTTCAATCAAGCGGCC
Organism: uncultured Saprospiraceae bacterium; assembly: GCA_964439115.1. Lineage (GTDB taxonomy): Bacteria > Bacteroidota > Bacteroidia > Chitinophagales > Saprospiraceae > UBA2329. Next base: position 1,078 of record CAYTNI010000102.1, on the reverse strand, counting down.
GTACAGGTGTAAGAGGAATGTAGAGTACTGTTCCAAATCTGGTTTAATGCTATCAAAAACGCGAAGCGCTTCTTCGTGAATTTTTCTGCTATCGCCCCTGTATTGGTCCTCAAAAATCATCAATTCGGAATATCTCCTTTCCACATTTCGCTCAGCAGCAAGGATTCTATCCCAAAGATTATAGCCCTCCAGGTAGGAGAAATACTTCCTGGCCAATAAGGCTATAGAACCGTGATAGAGCATCATAATCCTATATGTTTCTACGATGATATCCGTAAATTCAAATTTTTTGGCTATTTTAAGATTTTCCTCTGCAATGCTGATGGTACTTGACCAGGCATTTTGCCCGATAAGAATTTTAATTTGAAAATAATCCTTTTGGCAAATATTATACCACTTCTGCCAACTGTCTTTGCTGTTGTCCTGAAGGTTTATCTGAAGAAAATAATCCAAAAGCTGTTTGTTTACAGCAATTCTTGCCGACTCTTCACGTGCAGAATCAATTGCGCCTTTTAGTGCTTTCCGAAACCCTTTTTGCGTTTTTGCTGAATCTTTATTCAACAAAAGCCTGTATAAATCCATGATATATTGTGATTTTAGATTAAAAAATTGAATCCAAACTTTCTGCGGTGCTTGGCCGGAAAGTCAGCTTCATCTACCTGAAAACGTGACAAACGCGAAAACTAAAGGACATTTTCTGGCCATGAATATGGCTATCCGCCTGAAAAAGCTTCTCTACAGTCTTTGAAGGGTGTTGTGCTGCATTGGTTCGCCATGAACGAATAGGCGGGGAGTGCCTTTTGTGTTGAAGTTGGTTTTTCCATCATCCTTTGATTTTTTAATTGCAGTAAAGGTATTTGGAGATGTCGCATAAAAAAAGGACAGTTTTTACCTTTTTTCACTCCAAAAAAAGTGCTCGTTAATATTTTGTTTTTTTTTTAATTTTCTGTTTTTTAACATCTTGCGGATTCGACCAAACACCTTTTTTGCTTTCTTTAAATTGTTTTTTAGGAAGGTTTTTTACAAAAAATAAGGAGGACCGGCCATTCGCAAATTGGGCTAGGCGGGTGGTTATTTT
>CAYTNI010000101.1:0-9293 GCA_964439115.1 uncultured Saprospiraceae bacterium | reverse complement strand
GGTGCTACCCTGCCGGTATATCCCGCCGGGTCGTGGGTGCGATTTTACGTCGAGGCGCAGGCCAATAATGCGGTACGCTCGGCAAGCTACCTGCCGGTCGGAGCAGAACATGATGTGTTTGTATTCAGAGTGGCGGCTCTAAACACCAATGGGCCTGTGGTCATCAATGAGCTCATGGCTTCTAACTCTTCTACCGTAACAGATCCTTTCGGCCAATACGACGACTGGGTTGAGCTGTACAACCTCTCCGACCAACCCGTTGATTTGAGTGGTTATTTTTTGTCAGATAAAGCCGATAATCCGGTAAAATTCCGCATTCCAAGTGGGGTGAGTATTGAACCCAACGGGTATCTGATTTTCTGGGCAGATGAAAATGGCAGTCAGGGCCCGACGCATACCAACTTCAAACTCAGCGGGGACGGAGAACTGGTAACGCTCTATCGTCCGGATACCGTTTTGATGGATTCCGTGCAGTTTGGGCCACAATTAGCCGATATGGGGTTTGCACGGGTACCCAACGGTACGGGTGGTTTTGTCATTCAATCGCCAACTTTCAATGCGAACAATACACTTACTGCAGTGGAAGAGCAAACGGCCGTGAGAGAGAAGCTACGGATTTTCCCTAATCCTGCCAATCAGGAGGTATTTGTGGAAACAGTACTCAGGGAAGCCGGTCTGCCGTTGGTAGTATTTGATATGAATGGCCGACAGACATACCGGGAAGTACCGACAGGAAATCGGATTTCACTTTCTACGGGACATTGGCCAACGGGGATTTACGTGATTCAGTACGGAAGTGCTATATCGCGCCTGGTTATTTCAAGGTAAAGGGTATCAACCCAGAGCAACCTGCAACACCAGGTTATCAATAAGACGGACATCGCCGGCCCAGGCAGCGGTACAAGCCACGGCAGTGAATGAGGCAGAAGGGTCGGTAATGGGTAGAAGCGTCTGACCGTCCACAATGTCGAAATATTCCGGGCGAAGCGCAGCCTCTTCAAGGGTGGCGATGGCTTGCTGACAGATGCTCTGAATAGAAGATGCAGGATACTGTCGGCGGGCCTCCAGCAATGCCTGAAAAATGGTGGGAGCTGCCGCTCTGAATTCGGGGGTGAGACGCGTATTGCGGGAGCTCATGGCCAAGCCATCGGCTTCGCGCATAGTTTCGATGATGCGCAATTCCACGGAGGAGCGCAATTGTCGGAGCATCGCCGCAACGATAGCAGTTTGTTGGAAATCTTTCTGCCCCATGTACAACCTGGTCGGTTGAACTAAGTGGAGCAATCTGGAGACAACCTCGGCTACCCCCTGGAAATGGCCCGGGCGAAAGGCGCCTTCCATCACTGTTTCGAGTTGACCGAACTCAAACTGGTGGGTTGGCTTATAACCTGGAGGATAAATTTCCTCTATGGCCGGCAGGAATAGGGCCTCGCAGCCTGCTTTGGCCAGCAGGGCAATATCCTTTTCGGGCATTCGTGGGTATTTCTGCAGATCAGTCGGGTCATTGAACTGTGTAGGGTTAACGAAAATGCTGCACACCGGGAGGTCACCCTGCGCGATGGCGCTGTGCAGGAGGGAGAGGTGACCTTTGTGCAGGGCGCCCATAGTGGGAACAAACCCTATTGGTCTTTGTGCTTTTTCCTGGCCAGACAGATACCGTTGCAGATCTCTGGCATAATGAAAGACATACATGGTACAGGGATTGAACTGATTGAACTGCATGTCAAAGGTATGCGTTTTTGTTAAAGCAGAGGCAAGAGGAGGGCATTTAAAGAAAAGCTCGTAAATAATTGGTATATTTGTGCGCTTATTTTGAAAGCAGCCTTGTGGGAAAGGAAATTTTTAGAAAATTCAACAAGTTTTATGAGCAAGAAGAAAGTGCTGATCGTCACCCAGGAGATGGCTCCATTCACAGATTCTTCTGAAATTGCAGACTTCACACGGAAGTTGCCGCAATTTGTTCAGGAGAAAGGGATGGAGCTCCGGGTTTTGATGCCCAAATTCGGCACTATCAATGAACGCAGGCATCGTCTCCACGAAGTGGTCAGGTTGTCTGGTATGAATATCATTGTTGACGATGACGATTATCCGTTAATCATCAAGGTAGCTTCCATGCCGGATGCCCGTATTCAGGTATATTTCCTCGACAACGATGATTTTTTTCGCAGGAAATCGGTATTTCAGGACGAGCACGGCACTAACCACGAAGACAATTTAGACAGGATGGTCTTTTTTTGCAAGGGCGTTCTCGAAACTGTCCGGAAATTCGGATGGGCACCTGATATCGTACATTGCCATGGCTGGATGACCTCCCTGATACCGGCCTATCTGAAAACCGCCTATAAGACCGAGCCGTTATTTCAACATGCGAAAGTGGTGTATTCCCTGTACCATGATGATCTTGAGGGTACAATGGCGAATAACTTTTTCGATAAAGCGGCCATCAATCACCTGTCGGCCAATGACCTTGCACCTTATCAGAACGATGGCCATATTGCCTTGCACTGCGGTGCCGCCGCTTTTGCCGATGGCGTAATTATAGGGAGTGAAGCAGTCAATAATTCCATTCACCAGGCGATTGAAAAGAATGGGAAGCCGTTACTGGATTACCAACCCGAAGCCTCCCTTGCAGGTATTGTGGAGTTTTACAATTCTCTCATGGTGGAGCAGCCCGCATAATTGAAAGCCGTTCATGGATTTTCTGCCATCCTGAAAAATCTGAATCGCCGTTTCAACGTTTATCAAAAACATGCATTGCTTCCGCAGTACAAGTAGCACTTTGCCTTTCAACTTTACGTTTGCATGAAAAAAAACGTCCTATCTTTTTGGCCGATAATTGCCGTTTTTGTCTTCGCGATTGTCGCAAAATCCTGTACTGACGCTACCTCGCTTGGAGCTGACCTCCTGGAGGAAGATCGCCTTGGGCTCGATTATGTGGATACTTTCAGTATTGTCACCTCTGTAGTGCCCAATGATTCAATTCTGGTATATTCCGGCACCAACCTGACGGGTACCCTTAGTAGTAACCCGTTTGGAAAATATAATGACCCTGTATTTGGGACGGTAGATGCGGGAATCTACATTCAGCCTAACCTGCAGCTCTCTATCTTTGGCAGTTCTGTCTCACTGACCCGTCCTGACTTCAAGGAGGTTCTTCTGGATTCCATCGTATTGGTACTTACTCTTGATTCAGCCAGCTTTTATGGTCTTCCTACGGAAAATTTCGGGATGGAAGTATATCGGGTACTGGAGGATATTGACCCCGGTATTAACCACTACTCCAATGCATCCTTTGCTTTGGAAAGCACCCCACTCGGCAGTCTGGAGTTTGCTCCCAGGCTGGATAGCCTCCAGGTTATCGACTACGGACTGGGTACTGCGGATACCCTTCGCTTTCCCCACTTGCGCATCCCCATCAATCCGGCGCTTGGGCAGGAGCTTATCAGTTTGGATACCATTAATTTCACCAATGACTCCACTTTTATCCGGGTGCTGAAAGGCTTGTATCTCAAGCCTTCTCTAACCACATCCAGCTTAGTGGCTTTCAACTGGCGTACTACCCGGCCAGGCTTGTACGTATATTACAGCAACAGTCAGGGACAACCATCCCAATACCAATTTGAAATCAATCAACTTGGCGCGCGGATTTCCACCTTTTCCCATGAATACACCGGGTTCCCTGTAGCCGACTATCTTGGGAATTCAGCCGCTTCCGACACGCTGATGCTTGCCCATGGCCTTTCCGGTACCGATATCAGAATAGAAATCCCCTTTGCAGAAGAGTTACGAAATACCGTCATCAATTATGCAGATCTTGAAATTCCCCTTGGAGTTTTCCCGGGAGATGACACCTTGAAATACAGGCCTGCAACAGACCTTGTACTTTTCGCTTTCAATGAAGACGGCGAGCTTGAGGCCATCTCTGATGTAATCTTTTCAGGCAGCCAGCGAAGCGTCCTTTTTGGTGGCGTACGAAGAGCCCGTGAGGATGGGCAAACTGATGTGTACCGCATGAATATTTCCTCCCAACTGGCTGAAATGGCCAATGGTCGGGCGCCGAAAGTGATGTATCTCCGGGTACTCTCTAAAGCACAGAATGCCCGGCGAATTATCCTTAATGGTCCCGGGCGTGCGCAGGATCGCATGAGGCTTCGGGTGGCCTACACCAAGCGCTGATTGCAATAATCAACGGATTTATTGGATTTTTAGAATTTACCAGTCCTAAGCTTAAAACGCCTTTTTATGCGTAAAATGGAGATAGAATACAATACTTCCCGGGATGAACTTATTATGCCCGAATACGGAAGGCATGTACAACAAATGATTCAATACGCCAAAACCATTGAGAACCTCGAGTTGCGACAGGCTTACGTGGATAAAATCGTAGAGTTGATGTACATCATGAACCCACAGGGCAGAGAAGTGGAAGACTTCCGTGAGCGCCTCTGGAAGCATGCCTTCCGCATAGGTGAATACGATATGCAGGGGGTTATGCCGCCCAATGGGGTTATCCCCTCACCAGAAAATGACCTAAAGAAACCCGAGGCTATTGAATATCCGGAATCTCAGGCGCGCTTTCGCCACTACGGCCATTACGTACAGGAGTTGATCAAGAAGGCCAAAGAAACAGATGATCCCTTCGTCAAAGAGGGATTGATTGGTGCCATCACTGCCTATATGAAACTCGCCTACAAATCCTGGAACAGAGAGCATTACGTTAGTGATGAAGTGATAAAAGCTGACCTCGTTACGCTTTCAGAAGGCAAACTGTCCATGCCTGATGATGTGCCTATTGAAAACCTAAATCCTGTTGCTCTTCCCGGCAGCAAAAAGCAGGGCCCGCAACAGCAGTACAAAGGTCAACAGGGCGGACAGCAATCCGGCAAGAAAAAGAAGAAAAACTGGAAACGCAAATAGGATAATACCCTACAGGAAATATGCTGATTTACAACGTTACAGTAAAAATCGAACATGACGTTCACCAGGATTGGCTACAATGGATGCAACACACGCATATTCCGGAGGTGATGGCCACAGGGTTTTTCGAAAGCCACCGCCTGTGTAAGGTGCTGGGCGATGAAGATACCCACGGCATCACCTTCGCCATTCAATATTCCTGCCCGGATATGCAGTCTTTTGTAGCCTATCAGGAGCAACATGCCCCCAGGCTTCAGGCGGAACACGCAGCACGCTATCCCAATCGCTATGTAGCTTTTCGGACCTTACTGGAGGTATTATAAACCTTCACCTTTTTCAACAGGTCTTTTAGGGTCTGTAATCCACTCACTCCAGGAACCCGGGTATAAGGTGGCATCTCCCAAACCGGCATGAGCCAACGCCAAAATGTTGTGACAGGCAGACACCCCGGATCCGCAGTAAAAAACAGTTTGGGAGGCTGGTTTCCCTGTCATCAGCAACTCAAATTGCGACCGTAGTTGCTCCTTTGGTAAAAAATATCCCTCGGCATCGAGATTATCCATAAAAAAAGCATTGACAGCACCAGGAATATGGCCCGCTATCGGATCTATAGGCTCTGACTCTCCGCGATAGCGATAAGCCTCTCTAGAGTCCACTAACACAAAATCTGCATCTTGTCGAAGCTGTTCTACTTGTTCTGCATTTACCTCATGGCCAACCGCTGGCCTGGTAATAAATGTACGGGGTGCAATATCCGGCACTTCCGTGGTAAGGGGAGCATCTGGCAGTGTCATCCACCCGGAAAATCCGCCGTCGAGGACGGCTACACGCGTATGTCCAAGGCTTCTTAATAACCACCATAACCGCGCTGCGACCATGCCTGTTTTGTCGTCGTAAGCGACAACCTGAACATCCTGGTCTATCCCCCAGGTGCTGAGCTTTTCAACAAGCACATCCCTTTCCGGTAAAGGATGGCGACCCGTCTTTCCCGGAATAACCGGACTGCTAAGGTCTTCATCCAAATGGGCGTAAATGGCTCCGGGAATGTGCCCAACTTGATAAGCCATACGCCCCGCCCCGGTATCGGCCAGAGAAAACCTACAATCCACAATACGCCAGCGCGCATCGCTGAGATGGGCCAGCAGCGTTTCTTTGGATAATAATGTATTGAATATTGCCTCCCCCATCAGGGCACCATTTTAACCTGAACTACCTGAAGTACCTCTTTGGAAGTTCCTCCAAGACTCACAAATGCAACAATTTTGCAGTCGGCAGCTTTCCAGGCCTCCGGTATGGTAGTAGTGTACCGCTTACAAAATCGGGTGCCGGCTTCCATTGGTTCCTGAAGGAGGTTGCCGTCAGCGTTGGTGAGTAAGCCCCGCAGAACGTGTTTATGGATGTAGTCGGCCTGCTTGCCGGAAGGTGTAAGCTGATAGTCCGAAATTTTATCTTCCAGTATGGCCACACTGAGCCTCACATCGCTCGAAGGGATTGTTTCCTGGGGGAGAATACTCACGTCCACTGTGAGGTCGCGGGTAGTAGGGTTGAACGTGCGGTTGATGGCAAGTTTGACTTTTGGTGGCAGGGCGAGTTCCTGCTGAACAAACCCGGGCCATTGAGACTGGCCCAGCTGGAGGTCAAACTCCCCGGGAAATTTCCGCCTGTTGACCACAGCAGTGGGATACCCAAGCGGCTCCCCCAAAAGGGTAAGAATCTGGGTGCCCGCCGGCGTGCGGAAATCGAACTGACTTTCGGGATATGGCGGGGCAAAAAAACCGGCATGTATAGAGATAGCGACCACCCGATCCCCATGTTGGTTCAAAAGCGCCTCAATCGCCTGGGCACCGGCGGGGCAATTGACACAACGCACTCCGGTAAATTCTTCAATCAGCACATTCCGCTGCTGATTAGCGACTACGGATGCGGCTACCGCAGGGCACTCACCCTGGTTGATGATCGGACTTACTACCGGCGGTATCTCCGAACAGGCGAACACTCCAAAAAGAAGCATTAAAAACAAGAGATTATGAATTGTATTTTTCATTAATTTAAAATTTATACGCCACGAAGATTTCCCTGGACTAAACAACCCCTTTTCGAACCATAAAGCGCAGAGTATCTTCTGCCCAAAGGCGATAAGTCAATGCGGACGGATGAATGCCATCGCTGAAGAAATCAGCAGGATCCTGTCCCTTTTGAATCCAGGCAGAAGCTTTCAAAGGCCCTCCGGGAAAAAAGACCTTTGAGAATCTGTAGGGCAATCGCCGCAAGGCGATGCCGTGGAGGTTGACCAATACTCCAAGACCACGACGCACGAGGCCGGGCAACGCAGGGAAGGCGCCCACAGGAGGCAGGGAAGCGATTACAATGGGAACATTGGGCAGCTTTACCCGCAAGCCGCGGATGAGCAGCACCATTTGACGACGGAAAACCAAGGGGCTGTTCAGGTAGAAAGTGTCATTTCCTCCAAGGCCGATAACGATAAGGTCAAAAGGGATATTGGGAACCAATTGCACAAGGTTGCGTTGAGCAGCCCTGGCATCATACCCGCTTCGAGCCACTACGGTCCACTCCACAGGCCTGGAAATATGCGTACTGAGTGCGTTGGCCAGTTGGCCTGAAAAGCCATCTTTATGGTCGGCCACGCCGACGCCGGCGATAGCAGATTCTCCGATGGTCAACAAGCGCAGCGGGGTGCCGGAACCTTCTCCGATAGTACCCGTTTTATTAAGATTGGCTTCCGGTAGCCGGGGGATATTTCTTCGCGCCTTTCTTCCCTGAAGGATAAAGAAAGGAAGCAAAGGGATGCTAAGGATAGCGCCGATGTAGTAGAGCAATTGTGCCAGTACCATAAGCCATCAAAAAGTTGAACTTACTGAAACGCGGACCCCACTAAAAGCAGGCTCCAGGCGACAAATACCACCGGTACAAACCACCCCCTCCACCTGTTTAATGTAGCTCAGCGAGAAGCGGCTGGAACGGATGGTGTAAAATACGTCGAATCGCGGATAGTGCAAATTTAGTTTTTCACCTTTTTCATTTTCGGGAGAATTTTTACCGGGATCTATGTTGTACATATCAGAAACGACAAAGCTCCAATGCGGCGCAAAGTTCAACTCTACCAGCCCAAAAAGCCAGTCGCCGTAATCTTGTTTGTATCCGGCAGATTCATCCATCCCGGTAATCATATATTGAGATTCTACGCGAACCGACTTTTTGCGGTCAAACTTATAGAGGAAATCGGCAAAAGGTGTGATGGTCTGTACATTGGGCACACCGGGTTTAAATTCAAACCGTTCCTGGTTATAGTTTTGATGCTGGATGCCGGTAGTTAGAGTCCAGAGGCGGTCTTTCTTAAAGATGGCCTCAAAATAAACCTCGCGGTAGAGCAAGACATCTTCCAAATCAGTGATATTGGATCCGTTTACATTGAAGGAAAGTTTAGAGCTGGGCGCATAGCGAATATCTGCCTGGAAGGCCATTTCGCCGAGTTCCTGGGTTGCCGCGTTGTATCGGGCATTGAGGCGGTAGGTATTAACCCGAGCCATGGGCGGAAGAAAGTTGACCAATCCGCGGTTGAGTTGTTCCTGGGGCCTGGTGCGGAAACTGAAGTTTTCTGTGCGTTTTCCTTCTACAGAAATACCAATTCCTTTAGCAGAATAGCTTAGGCTGGAATATACTACGGTGCCGGGATTTTTAAAAAACTTTTCTCCGACGACCAATTCGCCATCTCTTTCGATGACGCCGAAGGGATTATTCATATTATCAGGCGTCTTGTAGGCGCCCTCAAGATACCAGGAGAAGGAGCCGGCGCTCAGGGTATTGAATGCGGAAAAGGCGAACGTATTGTATTTTGGTGTAAAAGCATCTTCTGCCGGATAAGTATTCAGCGTAGCTACCAGGGAGTTCATCGACTCGTCATCGAGTGTACGGCCCACCGCCCCGAATCCGGGAGCGAGGGTAAAAGTTGAGGTAGAGTCTTTGCCGGCGACAAAACCATTAAAACTGATACCGCGAATTACTGCGCTGTACTTGTCAAATTGTTGTTTCTGACGCCCGGAGAAAGCTTTGACTTGCCAGTTGGGATTCAGGTCGTAGCTGAGTTGAAGGCCGTAGAGGGCATTGTCAATAAGTAGTGGGCGTTCTTCGAAGGCCCGAAAGATGATACCACTTCCAATTTGGTCGTAAATATATCCGCCGTAGATACCGAGTTTGTGAATTTTCTTTTGGATAAACCACCGGCCGATACCTTCTCCACTGAAGGAGCCGGTGGGATTGAGGAGGTTGGAGTTGTTAAACATATCAAAGCGCAATCCAAAATCGAAGCCCCAATTGCTGTAAGTCAAATTGAGCCAACCCTCGCCACCGTAGAGCTG
>CAYTNI010000100.1:0-9398 GCA_964439115.1 uncultured Saprospiraceae bacterium | reverse complement strand
CGGGTTTGAGTTTTTTACTCCAAAAGTAGCCGGCAACGCCGAGCAGCAGATTGGTCATACCCAGCAACGTTTCCATGGTATTGTGAATAAAGGCAAAAACAATCATCCAGAGGGATAACGCCAGAAACAGCACCTGAAACCAAGGATAAAAAGGGCTTTTAAACACTTGTTTTTCGGGAAAAGCCTCCTTATTGTTGCGAACGATAAATACGCCGAATACGGTGAGCATAGTGGAAGCGGTGAGCAACACCCCGCAGTAAATCAGAATCTGTTCAAATGTGCCGGTGAGCAGGAGCGCGGTACTGATGGCAAACTGCAGCCAAAGCGCCCTGACGGGAATGCCTTTCTCGTCGGGTTGAAAGTAATTCCACAAGCGGTGCTCGCGTGCGATACTTGAGGTTACCCTTGGCCCTACCCACACCATGGCGCTAATCCCCGAAATCAACAGCAGGGAAATGGCCAGTCCGTAAAGATTCCCAATATCATGGCCCAGCATCTTTTGTGCTGCAAGCGTACCGACATTCAACACTCCCGCCAGCTCAGCAACGGGCACATGTTTCAGGAAAATAAATTGCATCAACGTATAAAATAGGGTGACCATCAGGGTGCCGCCAATGAGGGCTATCGGAATGGATCTGGCGGGGTTTTCGAACTCCTCTGTGATGTAGGTGGCGGCATTCCACCCCGAATAGGAATAGCTCACATAAATTAAGCCAATAGCAAATGCGGCGGAGCTGAGTTCGTTAAAATAATCTGTACCCATTCGGATGGGTGTACCGGCTTCGGCAGGCAAAATAAGGCCGGCCAGGATTAGGGTGGCCACAAGCCCCACTTTCAGTAAAGTGCTGGTATTTTGAAACCCGGCGCTGGTTTTGAGGCTTCTGGTGTGAATAAAAGTGATAACTGCTACCAGGGCCACACTCGTCATTTGCCGATGGAGGTTTCCGTATGGAAAATATTCTACAAAAGCGATGGCAGAGAGTGCGATGGGCGCTGCAAATCCCACGGTAAGGGAAACCCAGCCCGACAAATAGCCGATGAGTGGATGGTAAATCCGGGATAAGAAGGTGTACTCGCCTCCGGATTTATTAATCATCGTGCCAATTTCGGCATAGCTGAAGGCGCCGGAGAGTGCCAGGACGCCCCCGGAAATCCATAACGTAAGTACCACCATGGGATTACCGAGATCCCTGAGTTGAAATCCAAGACTGGTAAAGGCTCCGGTGCCAATCATGTTCGCAATCACAATGGCGGTGCCGGTGAGTATGGTGATTTTATTGTTTTTTGACATGGCGACCTCTGCAGTAATCAGCGCTTTTCAGAGCGCATCTCGAGAATTTAGGTGAAATTACGAAATCCGGAAATTACAGCCAATTCCTTCGGCTGCCATTTTGCCTTCATCCTCATTTTCCCATGAATAACTAACATTCGCCGGTATGCCTGAAAGCTGCAGATGATATATTCAACCTGATTTCCAAAGTCTGTCACTTGAGGTAAAGGTCAATATAGGAAGCTTAGCAATAAAGAACCACCGAGACATGGCCGACAAGTGGCCGTTCATAAATTGTCGCATTTATAACCCAATACAAAATAAAAATGCCAACTACTTGAAAATCAAGTAATTGGCATTTCTATTTTGTAGACCCATAAGGATTCGAACCTTAACAAGCGGAACCAAAATCCGATGTGCTACCGTTACACCATGGGTCTTTCCACAAAGTGGTTCTTGCACCACGTTTGAAAGCGAGCGCAAAAATATAACATATCGCAATACTCAAAAAGTTTCCCGGAAAAAAATTTGCATAAAAAAGAAATTATACCCCAAAATGGCCCTAAACAGCCACATCTGCCTTGATATGGGGATGCGCCTGGTAATCCAACAGCGTAAAATCTTCGTACCGGAACGCGAAAAGATCGCTAATCTCCGGGTTCAGACGCAGCACAGGCAAAGGGAACGGCTCCCTGGTGAGTTGCAACCGCGCCTGCTCCACATGATTATTATATAGGTGTACATCTCCAAAGGTATGCACAAAGTCGCCCGGATGAAGCTGGCACACCTGGGCAATCATCAGGGTGAGCAAGGCATACGAAGCAATATTGAAAGGCACGCCCAAAAACACATCCGCCGAACGCTGGTACAACTGGCACGACAAACGGTTGTCCGCCACATAAAACTGGAACATCACATGACAGGGAGGCAATCCCGACTTCACCATCACCGGAATATCCTTTGGATTCCATGCCGAAACGAGCAGACGCCTGGAGTCCGGATTGCTGCGAATTCCCTCCACCACATCCCGTATCTGATCCACTCCTTCAAAGTTGCGCCATTGCCGGCCATACACCGGCCCTAACTCTCCCCATTGCACCGCAAAATCCCTATCATCGCGAATCTGCTGCACAAACTCCTGAAGTTTGCCTCGCCACCCCTCCGAGTATTTGGAATACTGCTCCGCCTGACCGGTACTTTTCAGCCAATACTGGAAGGGCCATTCATTCCAGATGTTTACGCCATTCCGAACAAGGTATGCAATATTCGTATCTCCTGCCAGAAACCACAACAGCTCGTGGATGATGGCCTTAATGTGTAGCTTCTTGGTAGTGAGCAAAGGAAATCCCTGCTGCAAATCAAACCGCATCTGATAGCCGAAAACACTGCGCGTGCCAATGCCTGTACGGTCTTCCTTGGCGTAGCCGTGTTCGAGAATATGTGTCAACAATTCATGATACTGTCGCATGGTCGGATAAAAATGCGAATTTTGCCCTAAAAGTATAAAAAAAATGGTATTCCCACTGCAATCTACCGTACAGCACTATGCCTGGGGAGGCTTTCGCTTCCTTCCTGATTTATTGCATTTACCCGTTCCGCAGACTGAACCCTTTGCAGAACTGTGGATGGGCGCACATCCCGGCGCACCTTCCACCGTGGTGATGGAGCAGCAGTCCAAATTACTAACGGAAGCCATAGCGGAAAATCCCACCTTCTGGCTGGGACAGAAAATCTTGGGAAAATTTGGTCCGGAACTCCCTTTCCTCTTCAAAATTCTCGACGTCCGCCGCATGCTTTCCATTCAGGCGCACCCCACCAAGGCACGCGCTGAAGAGGGGTTTCAAAGGGAAAATGCGCTGGGTATTCCACTACAGGCCGCAAACAGAGTGTATAAAGATGCCAATCACAAACCGGAAGTCATGGTGGCCTTGTCCGAATTTTGGCTGCTGCATGGATTTCGCCATCCGGATGATATTCTGAATACGCTCACCCAAACCAGGGAGCTGAACTCACTCGCCACCCGGTTAAAATCCGACAAAATTGCCGGATTGTACCGCTACCTGATGGAACTTCCCCAGGAAGAAGTGAACGCCCTGCTCCTACCCCTGCGCCAAAGGGTACTCCCACTACTGGATGCCGGCACGCTCGAAAAGTCCAGCCCCGATTACTGGGCCGCCCAGGCTTTCCTGGATTACGAGCTGCCCGGAGGCCACTGCGACCGGGGCATTTTCTCCATTTACCTCCTCAACCTGGTACAATTACATCCGGGACAGGGCATTTTCCAAGATGCAGGCATTCCCCACGCCTATCTGGAAGGGCAGAATGTGGAATTGATGGCCAATTCAGATAATGTGTTCCGGGGTGGCCTAACGCCCAAGTATATTGCCGTCAGGGAGTTAATTGACAACCTCGTTTTTGAGCCGGTGACTCCTCATGTCCTCGAAGGTGTTGCCCGCAATGCGCAGGAAACGGTTTTCCCAACCCCTGCACCGGATTTTGAACTCGCTGTGATTCATCTACAAAATGGGGAGACGTACGAACTCGCCGCCGGGCAGGGCCCTGAAGTACTATTCCTCATGGAGGGGCGCATCCAAATTGATGCCGACAGAATGTATGAACGCGGCGCATCGGCCTTGGTACTTCCCGAAAGCCTTTGTACCATAAAAGCGCAGTCTCCGGCAATCCTTTACAAGGCCTCAGTCGGCGCGTTGAACGATTGAGTTGTATCTTTGTTCCCTCAAAAATAATTCGGCATGATGCAATCTGATTCTCCAACTCCTCATAGCCGCCTTTTTATCTGGTTGCCCTTCCTGCTTTCCTTGGTGCTGGCGGGAGGAATCCTGCTGGGCATGCGGCTGCAGTCTGCCGCACCGCCGCTCGTCATCAGCGGTGAGCGGCTGCAGGGCGGCAAGGATACCGAAAACTACGGAAAAATAGAGGAGCTGCTGCGATATATCGAAGCCAAATACGTGGACGAAGTGGATCGGGACAAACTCATGGATAAGGCTATTGAGAGTATTCTGCAGGAACTCGACCCCCACTCCGGTTTTATTCCCGCCGACCAGCTCGAAGGTGTAGAGGAATCTATGGAAGGCAGTTTCAGCGGAATCGGGGTGGAGTTCCTCATGCTGGAGGACACCCTCGTGGTCATCGCCCCGCTGTCCGGTGGCCCGGCAGAAAAAGCAGGCATGCTCGCCGGTGATAAAATTGTCGCCGTAGGAGATTCCGTAATTGCCGGACAAGGCTTGCTCAACAGGGATATTATTGCGCTGCTGAGAGGAAAAACCGGCGAAAAAGTAACACTTACCATCCTCCGTGCATCAGGAAAAACCTTCAAAATTACCCTCGCCCGGGATAAAATCCCCATGCACAGCCTCGATGCCGCTTTCATGCTGGATGCCAAGACCGGATACATCAAACTCAACCGCTTCAGCGCTACCACGCACGATGAGTTTATGAAAGCCCTGGAAAAGTTATCCACGCAACACAAAATACAAAACCTGGTACTCGACCTGCGCCAAAACCCTGGAGGCTACCTCCAACAGGCTGTCAATATCCTCTGCCAACTGTTTCCGGCCAAAGGCGTCCCACTCGTTTACACAGAAGGTCGTGCCGTAAACCGCTCAGATTATGAAACGACAGGCAGAGTATTGTTCCCTCTAAAAGATATTGTGGTGCTCATTGACGAGGGTTCCGCTTCAGCCAGTGAAATTGTAGCCGGAGCTATTCAGGACCAGGACCGCGGCACCATCGTAGGCCGCCGCTCATTCGGCAAAGGCCTGGTGCAGGAACAGTACGAACTCCACGATGGCTCGGCATTGCGCCTCACCGTAGCCCGATACTATATCCCCTCTGGCCGCTCCATTCAAAAGCCCTACGAAAATCCATTGGCTTATGCCCATGACACAGAGGACAGATTGAAAAACGGAGAACTCACTTCCGATACACCGCCATCCCCAAGCGATTCCACTACTTTTTTCACCCGCAAAGGGCGCAAGGTGTTCGGCGGAGGTGGTATCACCCCCGACTTTATCATTCCCATGGATACCCTGCTCGTAAGTGCTTATTTCTCTGAACTAAGGCCCTGGATTCAACCCTTTGCATTTAATTACGCACGCCGCGACTCTTCCGCTTTTTCGGCCATGTCGCTCCGGCAGTTTCAGAGGAAGTTTCAGGTCAGGGAAAACCTGATTCAGGAATTTTTAGCCTACGCCGAACGCACCGGCGATGTTAAAAAGGATAATCGGGCATTGACCCCTCTTTTGCCGGAAGTCAAACGTCTGCTCAAAGGCCAGATTGCCCGTGTTTTGTATAAGGATGAAGGTTATTATACGGTGGTTTCGGCCAACGACCCTGCCGTGCAAAAAGCCCTCCAGGTCATTACCCAAAATCGAAGTGTTCAATAAGAATACGCTATGGCCGACACAAAAAAATACCGTTGGGGCTTCCTCGGTTTGGGCAAAATAGCGCATAAATTCGCCAAAGATCTCACGCTTGCCCCGCAGGCCGAGCTTTACGCCTGCGGCTCTCGCTCCGAGAATCGCTCCATGGCATTTGCCCGGGATTACCACCTAAAAAAGGCTTTCGGAAGTTACGAAGCGCTGGCTCAATGCCCGGAAGTGGATGTGGTATATATCGCTACTCCGCATTCCGCCCACTGTGAAACAGCGGTACTTTGTATGGAGCATGGCAAGGCGGTACTTTGTGAAAAACCCATTGCGCTAAATTATGCGGAAACCCGGCGCATGGCCGATGCCGCACGTCAAAATGGCGTTTTCCTCATGGAGGCGCTCTGGACGCGATTCCTTACTCCCACCCTACGGGTATTGGAATTATTAGATGAGGGCATCATTGGGGAGGTACTGTCGGTAAAAGCGGATTTTGGGTTTCCCGCGACTTTTGACCCACAAAGTCGCTTGTTTGACCCCTCCTTAGGCGGCGGAGCACTCCTCGATATCGGCATTTACCCCGCCTTTCTGGCCTACCTGATCCTGGGAAAGCCCCGCCATATTGCAGCAGCAGCCAGCTTTGGCCAGTCCGGGGTAGATGAAGATACCGGTATGATTTTTACTTACGACAATGGCGCCGTCGCCCACTTACATGCCAATGTGCGCTATTTTACCCCTACAGAGGCCATCATTTACGGTTCTAAAGGACAGCTAAAACTCGAAAATCGCTGGCACCATACCCGCAAAATTACACTCACAGACCACGAGGGCACCGAAACCGTCTTGAATTTCGATTATCCCGGCCTGGGCTACCAATTCGAGGCCGAAGAGGTGATGCAATGTTTGGACAAAGGCTGGACTGAAAGCCCGATCTGGCCATTGCAGTCCAGCCTCGACCTGATGGAAATCCTGGATGAGGCCGCCAGAATTATGGAACCTCCTCGCCGGTAGAAGCACTCCATATCCGGAACCATTCCTCCCGTGTAAGAGAAACACTCAGCGCATCTACAGCACTGCGAACCCTCACAGGGTTGCCGGTGCCGATTACCGGTATTATCCCCGCCGGGTGACGAAGGAGAAAAGCCAGCATGAGCTGATCTTCGGGTATGCCACCTTTTTCCATACCTATCGTTTGCAGCGCCTCTCTCAGACGCTTTACCTGAGGGTTATCGGGAGACGTAAAAAACTCAATCCCGCCCAGGGGCGCCCATGCCATCGGCCGGCGTCGCAAACGCAAACTCTGATCAAAAGTACCATCCAAAAATGGTTCCAGCGACATGGCACTGGCTCTTACCTGATTGGTCGCTAGGGAATATCTCGAGTGCAGCAATTCAAATTGCGAGGGGCTGAAGTTGGAAGCGCCAAAGTGCAACACCTTGCCTTCCAATTGCAAATCCTGAAAAACCTCGACCAATTCATCAGGATCCATCAGCGGATCCGGACGGTGAATCAACAACAGGTCAATATAATCGGTGCGCAAATTTCGCAGCGATTGTTCCACGGATTTTCGAATATGCGCCGCCCCCGTATCATAATACTTAATATGGTGTTCCGGCCTGTTGGGCGTTACTAAGCAAATGCCGCATTTGGTGACGATTTGCATGCGCTGCCGGAGCTGTGGATGCCCCTGCATCGCCGTTCCAAATTCAGCCTCCGTAGTGTAATGGCCGTAAATATCGGCATGATCGAAGGTAGTTACCCCCAAATCCAGGCTCTCTTCAATAAGCCGAAGCATAGCTTCCGATGACATTTGGTGACCCCAAACACCCCACTTCATTACACCAAGTACAATGGGAGAAATTTTGGGGCCGCCAAGAGCAAGTTCAATTTGCATGGCAAATAGTTTTTTATGGTTAAACAAAATATTCTACAGCGAGGGCGTATCCGTGAAGCCCAAGTCCGGCAATAGAACCTACACAATACGGTGCAAGGAACGATTGCCTCCTGAACGGCTCACGGGCATAGATATTGGTAATATGGACTTCCACTACGGGTGTGGAAATGGCCGCAATGGCATCGGCAATGGCGATGGAAGTATGGGTATAAGCTCCGGCATTCAGAATAATGCCTTCGAAGTTAAACCCAACCTCATGTAATTTATCAATGATGGCGCCTTCGGAATTACTCTGAAAGTAGTGGAGGCTCACGTGCGGATAATCAATTTGAAGACGCTCAAAAAATTCTTCAAACCGCTCTTCTCCATAAATTTCCGGTTGGCGGCGCCCAAGCAAATTCAGGTTTGGCCCATTGATAATCATGATATTCATACCCTTGCGATTTAAAGTTCAGGTTAAGCGGGAATGACCTGTGCTTCGAATCCTGCCTCGGTAACAGCATCTACCACTTCCTGAGCGGTAATGCCCTCTCCTTCCACCGTGAGGATTTTGTCGGGCTGGGCCGTGTCCACCTGCCAGTTTTTAATGCCATTGACCTCGTTGAGAAATCCGGTGACGGCGCGAACACAGTTGCCGCAATGGATATTGGTTTTAAATTTGAGTACAGTCATTGCTGAAAGATTATTTGTCCGCCTTCAAAGCGGCGTTCAATACTAAATTTACATGGGCAACATGGTGTGCCCCATGCCATGCATACAGGGCCAGCATTTCCCACAGGCTGATGACCCGACCCCGCTCCGGATGAAACAGAGTCCGCTCAAAATCAGTAGTACTCATTGATTCCAACAGCGCAACCCAGCGGGTGTGAAGCGCTTCTATCATTTGAAGCGAAACCCTGGCGTCCACCCTCAAAGCATCAGGAAGTTCCGCCCAGACGTCCTCCAGATAGGGCTTGATGGTAGGTTGTGATTCTGTAAGTGCCAGTTTAAAGCGAATAAATGCATTGAGATGGCTATCGGCGATATGGTGTACCACCTGGCGCACCGTCCATCCTTCCGGGCGATAAGGAGTATCCTGAAAACGGGCATCCAGTTGTTCCAGCGTGGTTTTCAACTGTCCGGGCAATTCTCGAATAGCCTGGATATGTCGCTGCAGTTCCTCGGCGGTCATCGCCGGACTGAAAGAAAACCGCCCGATGGGATATTGTAATTTTTCACTTTGAGCCGGTGGCATATATGACTGTTTTTTAGGTTAGGGATTGCGCGGGATAACATCCCGTACGGAATCAATAAATGGCCTCCAGTACGTGGAGGCGAGAATATCCTCTGTAATTACGCCCCTGGAGGAGGTACTGTGTACGACTACCAGGCTGCCGGGACTACTGGACACCACCAGAGCGACATGGAAGACTGGGCCCGTAGGGCTACGCCGAAAAAAGACGAGGTCGCCGGGTTGAGCATCCTGAATGGCTTTGGCTTTTCCTTGCTGCGACTGAGCCTCGGCACTGGCGGCTAATGAAATTTGATATGGTCGCATCACGTACCCTGTAAAACCGGAACAGTCAAAACCTGACTCCGGAGTCTTACCGGCTTCCTGATAGACTATGCCAATAAACTGCCGGGCATATCTGCTGATATCTTCGCGGAGGATAGTTTCAGGTGCAGTAGAGGTCGGGGTAGAAGATGGAGTCGGAGCGGGAGGGGGTGGCGGCAGCGGTTGTTCAAAAGGCGGTGGAGCCGGGCCGGTAACGACCGGTTCGGTGGTCAGATTGCGTATAATTTGGCAACTCGTCACCGACGAGAGCAGCAGCGCGCCTAAAGCGATCTGTTTCATCAAAAAAAAGAG
>CAYTNI010000099.1:0-9442 GCA_964439115.1 uncultured Saprospiraceae bacterium | reverse complement strand
ACAGTAAAGGTTACCTTTGTCTTATGTTTATGCATAGGTCTGAATCCATGAAAAAATTTTATTTGGCATCCATCGGCTTTGCCCTTTGGGGTATGGCTTGCCAGCGGAATGCGCCAGAAGGGGATACCCTTTTTACCATGATGCCCGCTTCCTTTACCGGTATTTCCTTTGAAAACCGACTGAAATACGACAAGGATTTCAATATTTACACATACCGCAACTTCTACAACGGCGGTGGAGTTGCTGTAGGGGATGTCAATGAGGATGGCCTGCAGGACCTCTACTTTACCGCCAATATGGGGCCAAACAAACTCTATATCAATAAAGGTAATTTTGAGTTTGAGGATGTCACCGAAAAGGCAGGTGTGGCCGGCAGCCGGGCATGGAGTACCGGCGTTAGTATGGCCGATGTAAATGGCGACGGCCTCCTGGATATCTATGTGTGTAATTCCGGGAATATCAGCGGCGACAACAAGCAGAATGAGCTTTTTATCAATAACGGCGATGGCACCTTCTCCGAAAAAGCCGAAGCCTTCGGCCTGGCAGATAAAGGCTATTCCACCCATGCCGTCTTTTTTGATTACGATAAGGACGGAGACCTCGATTGCTATATGTTGAACAACTCTTATCAGGCTATCGGCTCTTTTAATCTTCGCAAAAATGAACGCCCCGTCCGCGACCCCGAAGGTGGCGACAAACTCTATCGCAACGATGGAAACCGCTTTACCGATGTGAGCGAACAGGCGGGGATCTACGGCAGCATCATCGGCTTTGGCCTCGGCGTCACTGTTGGCGATGTCAATGGAGACAGCTGGCTCGATATGTATATTTCTAATGATTTCTTCGAGCGCGATTATCTCTATCTCAACAATGGCGACGGCACTTTCGCAGAAGTGCTCGAATCTCAAATGCGCTCCATCAGCGGAGCTTCCATGGGTGCCGATATGGCCGACATCAACAACGACGGGCTGCCCGATATTTTCGTCACCGAAATGCTTCCCGAGCCAGATAGCCGCATCAAAACCAAAACCACCTTCGAAAATTGGGACCGCTATCGCTATAGTGTGAATAATGGCTACTTCCACCAGTTTACAAGAAATATGCTCCAACTCAATAATGGCGACGGAACCTTTAGTGAAATAGGTCGCCTGGCCAACGTGGAGGCTACCGACTGGAGCTGGGGGGCTCTGATGTTCGACATGGATAAGGATGGCCTCAAGGATATCTTTGTAGCCAATGGCATTTACCAGGATTTGACCGACCAGGACTTTCTGAACTTCCTCGCCGATGACGAATTCAAGGCTTCCGTAATCACCAACGATGGGGTGGACTATAAAAAACTCATTGATATCATCCCCTCCGAGGCCATTCCTAACTATGCGTTCCAAAACCAGGACAACCTGAATTTCACCAATAAAGCTGCCGAATGGGGATTGGCCACGCCCAGCTTTTCTAATGGTTCTGCGTATGCCGATCTCGACAACGACGGCGACCTCGACCTCGTGGTCAATAATGTAAATATGCCCGCTTTTGTATATCGCAACGAAGCAGAGCGACTTTTGCCACAAAACCGATATCTCCGCATCGTACTCCAGGGTGAACCCTCCAATCGTTTCGCACTTGGGGCACGAATTCGCATTTCTTATGGTGACCGTCAATCCCAGGTGCTGGAGCAAATGCCCATGCGCGGCTTCGAATCCACGGTGGACCCCCGCCCGCTCTTCGGACTTGGATCTGTAGAAACTATTGATACCCTTTTGGTAGAATGGCCCAACGGCCGGGTAACACTAAAAACAGGGGTGTCCACCAATCAGGAGCTGGTGCTGAATATCCGCGACGCCGCACCGGGTAATATTCTCCCGCAGGTGCCAGGGATTGAAAGCCACATTTTTATCGGGCTTGACTCCAACGCCGTTCCTGCTTTTCAGCATCGCGAAAACGGGTTTGTTGATTTTGACCGCGACCGGCTCATTTACCACAGTCTCTCTACGGAAGGCCCCTGTATGACCGTTGGGGACGTCAATGGGGATCGCCGCGATGATGTGTTTATTGGAGGCGCCAAAGATCAATCCGGTGCGCTTTTTCTGCAAACTGCTGACGGAAAGTTCAAGTATGCCCCTCAGGATGCTTTTGAAAAGGATAGGCTTTCGGAAGACACCGATGCTGTTTTTTTTGACGCCGACGGCGATGGTGACCTCGACTTGTACGTCGCTTCCGGCGGTAATGAGTTCCCGGGTACCTCACTGGAACTTATGGATCGCCTGTATGTCAACGATGGTAAAGGGCGTTTTATGCGTTCCCAGTATCCCCTGCCGTTTGGAAAATTTGAGCCAACCGCCTGTGTCCGCGCAGCGGATGTGGACGCTGACGGCGATATAGATCTGTTTGTGGGAATTCGTTTGCGCCCATTTCTGTATGGAGTGCCTGCCAGCAGTTATTTGTTGATGAACGATGGCAAAGGGCGGTTTAGCGATGCCACTGCGGATCGTGCCCCCGGATTGAAAGACATCGGTATGGTGCGCGATGCCATCTGGGCGGATTATGATGGCGACGGCCAGGAGGATCTCCTGGTAATTGGAGAATGGATGCCGCCACGGGTATTCAACAACCAAAAGGGCCGCCTGGAGGATCGGAGTGAAGCTTCAGGCCTTTTGAACTATACCGGTTGGTGGAATTGTCTGCAAGCCGGGGATTTCAATGAAGATGGCAAAATCGACTTCATCGCCGGCAACCATGGGCTTAACTCCCGTTTTCGCGCCAGTGCCAAAGAGCCCGTTGCTATGCACATCAATGATTTTGACCAAAACGGCACCGTAGAGCAAATTATCAGCACCTTTATTGAAGGCAAATCGTACCCTATGGTGCTTCGGCACGATCTGGTAGCCCAAATCCCATCACTCAAGAAAAAGTATCTGAAATACGAAAATTTTAAAGGCCAGGACATTCAGGATATTTTCTCGCCCCAACAGATGGAGCGCGCAGTGAAGGTGGAGGTCAACTGGCTTTCCAGCGCTTTATGGATTAATCGCGGTGATGGAAGCTTTGAGGTTCGTGCGCTTCCGGAAGCGGCTCAATTTGCTCCCATGTTTGGCATAGCCGTGGACGACTTCGACAGCGACGGGCATAGTGATGTGCTCATGGCCGGCAATCTTTACAGGGTAAAGCCCGAGGTTGGTCGCTATGATGCCGACTACGGACTTTTGCTCCGCGGAGATGGCCGGGGCGGATTCACTGCGCTTCGTGCTTTAGAAAGTGGCTTCCGTACGGATGGCGAAATGCGAGACCTAGTGCTGATGCGCAATGGCAAGCAGCGCATTGTCCTGGCCGCATGCAATGATGGGCGAATCCAGGGTTTCCGGTACGGTGTGCAAAAACTTACGAACCTTCGTTAGTGCCTAGTATGGGAAGGTAGAGATTGCCATCTAGCACATTGCGGGCGATGACGATGCGTTGAACTTCAGAAGTTCCCTCGTAAATCTGGGTAATCTTGGCGTCGCGCATGAGGCGCTCCACGTGGTATTCCTTAACAAAACCGTAGCCGCCGTGAATCTGGACGGCCTCTACGGTATGGCGCATGGCCACTTCTGAGGCGTAGAGTTTGGCCATTGCGCTGGCGGCGTTGTAGTCCATTCCTTTATCTTTCAGCCATGCTGCGCGATACACCATGAGTTTGGCTGCTTCGATATCGGTAGCCATGTCGGCCAGTTTGAAGGCGATGGCCTGGTGTTGGCTGATGGTTTTACCGAAGGCCTGACGCTCTTTGGAGTAGGCGGTGGAGAGTTCGAAGGCGCCGCCGGCGATGCCGAGGGCCTGTGCTGCGATACCGATACGGCCGCCGGAGAGGGTTTTCATGGCGAATTTGAATCCGAAGCCATCTTCGCCGATGCGGTTGGCTTTTGGCACTTTCACATCGGTGTACATGATGGAGTGTGTGTCGGATGAGCGGATGCCAAGTTTATCTTCTTTGGCGCCTACGACTACGCCGGGAGAATCGGTTTCGACCAGCAGGGCATTGATGCCGCGATGGCCTTTGGCGGCGTCAGTCTGGGCCATAACGATATGCAATTTGGAGCTGCCGCCATTGGTAATCCAGTTTTTGGTGCCGTTGAGGAGGTAGTAATCGCCCATATCTACGGCGGTAGTGCGCTGGCTGGTAGCATCGCTGCCGGCTTCGGGTTCGCTCAGGCAGAAGGCGCCAATCCACTCACCGGTGGCCAGTTTGGTGAGATATCTGCGTTTTTGGTCTTCGGAGCCATAAGCTTCCAGCCCCCAGCACACCAGGGAGTTATTTACTGACATAATGACGGAGCAGGAGTTATCAACTTTGGATATCTCCTCCATGGCCAGGACATATGACAGGGTGTCCATCCCGCCCCCGCCGTATTCAGGAGAGACCATCATGCCCATGAAGCCCAGTTCGGCCATCTGGCGAACCTGCTGGTACGGGTATTCCATTTTGGAATCTCTTTCGATGACGCCAGGTTTGAGTTCTTTTTGGGCAAATTCACGAGCTGCAGCCTGAACGGCCAAGTGTTCTTCTGTGAGTTCAAAAAACATTTTGGTTCTATTTTGGTACTGCAAAAATAAGAACGTTTTGCGGTTTGCGCAAAGGCATTTGTCGCTTTACGGTATTTCCGCTTGTGTGGAAAAGCATACCTTTGTGTTAAAATTTATGCGATATGCGATACATAGTGTTTGTCTTGCTTTTTGCGGTGGTTGGTGTTGCCTGTACTTCCGGGGAAAAGCCTGCCGGGGCGGCCTCTGATGTCCAGTCTGTACCGACAGTTCCGCCAGCCGGTGCGGCTTCTGCCGATTATGACTTCCCCAATCCTCTGCCCGAGGTTGACCTTGCCGGTTTTCAGCGCAACCGCGATGGCTCCGGTCTTGCAGGGATTCCACGTCCGATGAAAATTGAAAAACCTCCTAAAGGGCTGTACTTTACCTATGAATATTTTCGAGCGCACGTGCTGCCCCGCCAGGGAGGGCCCGGAGAAGATATCAATGTGTATCAGCCTGCCGGTGGGCTGGCCTACATTGGTGGTGGTGAAGCGACCTACTACTCGGGCATATACAATCAGTTCCTGCTGCTGGATGTCGGTACAGGTGCTGCGCAGCGAGAAATCATGGCTGTCAATATGGTTACCGGAGATACTACTCATCGCGCTGCTTATCACGGTGATTATGCCCTCATGCGCGGCAATTACCTCATTTATCTGAGCCAGGACCCATCAGGTGAAGACTGTACGGCAAAGGGTAATCTCCAGGGAAAGATGCATCGCACTATCTGGGTGAATCTGGATACCGGCAGATCCAAAGAATCTACCCAACGGGTTTGCCTTTATGTGGAGTAATTTAACTATATTTGCGCCGCTTTAAAGGTATTTTTTTCGGAAAACGTAACGCCGCATGTCTCCAGAAGAACGGATTATCCCTATCAATATTGAGGAGGAAATGAAAACCGCCTATATTGACTACTCTATGTCAGTCATTGTAGCGCGGGCGCTGCCGGATGTGCGCGATGGTCTCAAGCCGGTGCATCGTCGCGTGCTTTACGGGATGCATGAGTTGGGGGTGGCCTTCAACAAACCGCACAAGAAGTCGGCACGTATTGTAGGGGAGGTACTCGGTAAATACCACCCGCACGGCGACAGTTCTGTATATGATACTATGGTGCGCATGGCTCAAAATTGGTCTTTGCGTTATCCTTTGGTGGACGGTCAGGGCAATTTCGGATCCATGGATGGGGATAGCCCAGCCGCCATGCGATATACGGAGGCTCGCCTAACCCGCATTGCCGACGAAATTTTGGCAGATATCAATAAAGACACGGTTGATTTTGCCCTGAATTTTGACGATTCGCTCGAGGAGCCTACCGTGATGCCCACCAAGCTTCCTAACCTGCTCATCAATGGCTCTGCAGGTATCGCCGTGGGTATGGCCACTAACATGCTGCCGCACAACCTGCGGGAAGTTTGCGAGGGCATTATTACAACTGTGGATCGACCGGACATTTCGATTGAGGAGCTGATGGAGTTTATCCAGGCACCCGATTTCCCAACCGGAGGTATTATCTATGGCACAAGTGGGGTAAAAGAGGCATTCCTCACCGGCCGTGGCCGGGTGGTCGTTCGCGGAAGGGCAGAAATTCAGACCGATGATCATGGCCGCGAAAGTATTATCATTACGGAAATTCCCTATCAGGTCAATAAGGCGCTGCTCGTCACCAAAATAGCGGAGCTCCGCGAAGAAAAGCGCGTTCTCGGTATCAGCGATATCCGCGATGAATCCGACAGAACGGGTTTACGCGTTGTCGTGGATATCAAGCGCGATGCCATGGCCAATGTGGTACTGAGCCAGTTGTACAAGTTTACGCCGCTTCAGTCTTCTTACGGCGTCAACAATGTGGCATTGGTGGGCGGCCGCCCGATGACCCTCAATCTTAAAGATATGATTGAGGAGTTCATTCGTTTCCGCCTGGAGGTTATAGTGCGCCGTACACAATTTGATCTGCGAAAAGCACTTGAGCGCGCGCACATTCTAATTGGCCTGCTCATAGCGCTGGACTACATAGACCTGGTCATAGAGCTTATCCGGGCTTCAGCGACGCCGGATATCGCACGCACCGGCCTTATGCGAGGTGAATTTATTGAGGACAAGGCGGCATTTTTGCAGAAATTTGCCCCACTGATAGAATACTCAGCCTCCGAAGACTTTCCGGTGGATGAAGGGAATGTCCTTTCCGAAGCACAGGCCAAGGCCATTCTGGAAATGCGCCTGCAACGCCTCACGGGTCTGGAGCGAGACAAGCTTCAGCAGGAATATGATGATCTTCAAAAGCTCATAGCACAATTGCGGGCATTACTGGAAAGCGAAACACTGCAAAGGGAGGTCATCAAGACCGAACTTACGGAAATCCGCGATAAATATGGCGATGCTCGTCGTACTGAAATTACCTTCGCAGAGGGGGATATCAGTATAGAGGAAATGATCAAGGAGGAGGAAGTGGTGATTACCATTTCCCACCTGGGGTATATCAAGCGAACGCCTGTGGCAGAGTACCGCACACAAAGTCGTGGCGGCAGGGGCTCAAGAGGCACCAAAACCCGTGAATCGGATTTTGTAGAGCACTTGTTCACCGGAAATACCCACAGTTATCTTTTGTTCTTCACCCAACAAGGGCGTTGTTTCTGGCGCAAGGTTTATGAAATTCCGGAAGCATCCAAGACTTCAGCCGGCCGGGCCATACAGAATCTGATTGCTATTCCACCGGATGACAAGGTCAAAGCATATATTATTCTCAAGGATCTGAATGACCCTGAGTTTATCAATAATCATTACATCATGTTCTGTACAGCGCAGGGCACGATCAAGAAAACGCCGGTAGAGGCATTTTCCCGGCCGCGCTCGGGGGGAATCAACGCCATTACCATCAATGAGGGCGATAGCCTGCTGCTGGTGCGTCTCACCAATGGCAAAAGCGAAGTATTCCTGGCTTCCCGCAGTGGAAATGCCATTCACTTCAAGGAATCTGCAGTGAGATCGATGGGTCGAAGCGCGGCGGGGGTGCGCGGTATTACGCTGGATGAAGATCGTACTGACGACGCGGTGGTTGGTATGGTTTGCGTAGATCCTGAGGATAAAGCCTCTTCCATTCTTGTAGTTTCGGAAAAGGGCAATGGCAAGCGCTCTGAAGTGGATGACTACCGCCTGACAAATCGAGGTGGCAAGGGGGTGAAAACTATGCAGGTCACCGAAAAAACAGGAGACGTGATTGCCATCAATGCAGTCAAGGACGAAGACGATCTGATGATAACTACCCGATCGGGTATTGTTATTCGGATGCCTGTGGAGGATATTCGCGTGATGGGACGAGCCACGCAGGGGGTTCGGGTTATTCGTTTGGATGAAGATGATGATATCGCCGATATCACCGTGGTGCCGGGTGGGGGCCAGGAACCTGAGGAAGGAGAATAAAAGGCGCTTAACGATAGATGCCGGAAACATTTTAACATTTTGAAAACCTACTCAATAGGGTGTTTTTTCGTTATTGATAATGTTCTCACCAAAAAAAAGTGGTACCGATATGAAAAATCTTATTGTAGCCTTACTGCTCACCGCCGTCACCGTCACGGGTATGCTTGCACAAGAAGGGGAAGCAGGTCTGAAAGATGCCAATCGCAGCTTCAATACCTTCAAGCTGGATCCAGGCAATAACAAGGGCAAACTCGGGGAAGCCGTAACTGGAATTGAAAAAGCGGTCAATGATCCCATCTCCGCGGCACTGGTTAAAACCTGGCAGCTTCGCGGCGACATCTACAACGAAGTGGCTGTTCAGCAAATCAATGCACGCCAGCTCGCTGCCTCCGGCCTCGCTGCCCCTGATAGTGGCGAAGGGATGCCAAACGTGGATCATCCAGGCCTGATGGCGGCAGAGTCTTACAAGAAGGTAATGGAAATTGCCCTGAAGAAACCAGAAAAAAATCTTGCATTAAAGGGTATAGCTTCGCTTCAGAATAACCTCCAAAATCTGGGTATTTTCCAATATGATGACAAGGACTTGCTTTCTGCTTTCAACTCTTTTTCCGCTTGTCTGGAAATGCACGATATCCTTGCTGCTAATGGAGAGGTCAGTATGTTTGACGATCCCGCCAAGTATGAAGACCAGCTTTTCTACGTTGGGCTTACCGGTGTGGCTTCCGGGCAAAATGCTGCGGCCAAGCCCTACCTGATAAAGCTCTATGATATGGAGGCCAACAAGCCGAATATCTTTGAGTTGCTGTACAATATAGAAATGGAGGAAACCTCCCCCGAGGAAGCCTACAAGTACATCCAGGAGGGCCGCAAACGCTTCCCCGATGAGGTGTCCCTGCTATTTGCTGAAATCAACCACTATCTCCGCGTTGGCAAATTAGATGCGTTGATTGATGAACTCAAAAAGGCTATCGAGCTGGAGCCTACCAATGTTTCACTCTATACCACCCTTGGTAGCGTGTATGACAACCTCTACCAGAAAGAATCCTCTGCAGGCAACAAAGAAGCTGCCGAGGCTAATGCCGCTTCTGCACTGGACTATTTCAATCAGGCACTTGCCAGGGAACCAGGTAATTTCGACGCACTTTACAGCATCGGTGCCCTATACTACAACAAGGCAGCTGCCATGACCCAGGAACTGAATAAACTATCTGATGATTATTCCCGCGCAGGGCTTGAAAAATTCAAGGCCAAGCAGGCAGAGGTCATCGCTCAGTTTGACCAGGCGCTACCTTATTTCCAAAAGTGCGAAATGAACAATCCAAGTGATCGCAACACGCTTATCGCTCTCAAGGAGATTTTTGCCAAAAAAGATGATCTCGATCTCTCCAACGAATTTAAGTCTCGCCTGGAGAAACTCGATGCCGGCGAAACCATCGAATGTGAGGCGGGCTCCATGGTAGGCATGTCG
>CAYTNI010000098.1:0-9452 GCA_964439115.1 uncultured Saprospiraceae bacterium | reverse complement strand
TTCAATTTATGTTATTTTCAAAATATATGTATTTTTTTAATATTTGTTTAAAATTAAAGCTAAAAAAACAGCACTATTTATGATTTTTGCATTCTCTTAAGCTAATGGCATTTCGACTGCCTGAGGAAGTAATTCCTGGAGCTGGAGGGGCGAGCATTAAAACGAGCGTCCACCGGGAAGAAATCACCTGACGGGGTTTGGGTGCGTTATCCGGGAAGGTGAAAACCAGAGAACTTTCTTTTTTGATTTCCTGTTAAGGATTAACTTTGCGGCGTTTTAGATGTTTTGCCTGCAAAACACCAGTTCTTAAGGTCCCGTAGTTCAACGGATAGAATAGAAGTTTCCTAAACTTTTGATCCAGGTTCGATTCCTGGCGGGACTACAAAATTTCCTTAACATAAAGCTGAAATCAATATTGAGCTTTTTGGGTAAACCCTTGTGATTACGCTTTAAGCAACATAATTTGCGTTTGTGAAAAAACAGGAATTGTCTGACCATAAAGGACAATAGAAAAGCGCATGGCAAATGCGTAGCAACTATAATACAGCCCCCCATTCTAAATCACAAAATACCATCTTACAGCCTTCCTTCAAATCCTCAAATCTCATAGCGCAAGCCCAGCGCAATACCACTGTGTACATATTTCTGCTGCACGGGGAATGAAGAAGAAGTCAAAGATTGTGGGAAAGCCCGAAGGTAAGGCTCGGCGGTAATTTGAATCTTCTCGCGAAGTTTCCAGGATATATTGGCCGCAGCATACCAGCCGACGCCGAGACGAGGCCGGAACACATTATTTCCATCCTCTTCCGCAACGGCAATGGATACTGGCATATCGGCATTGGGAAGCACTATACTCCCGCGTTGATTGAACTTCACATTGAGCAGGGCCCCGCCGAGTACACCTGCCGACCAACGGCCAAATCGCTTTTCAACACCGGCCAACACCGGCACACTCAGCGTCTGGTATCGAACGGGCAGGCGGTCCTCGCGGAAAATAGTCTCATATACGGTATCAATGCCTACAACTTCTCCGGTGGGGCCGAGCACATTGATAATGGTGAAGCGTTCTTCAGTTTCCTTGATATGCCGTAGTTGTTCTCTTATCTGTGCAAAGTGAATACCGCTTCGGAGCACCAAACCGGATCGGCTCACCGCCGCAAGGCGCAACTGTGCGCTGTATCCAGGAAGTGTTACTTCTGCCTGGTTGCGCAAATCCGCATAATTCTGATCCGCGGTAGTACCCTCACTTGGGTTAAGACTGCGAAATGAGCCCTCAATGCCACTCGTCCATTCAGCGAAAAGCTTCCATCCCGAACTCCTGAAACTGGCACATTGAGAAGGGGAAGGATAAGACCTCTGCCGAAGCATCACCGTGGCCATAGTGGGCAATTCTGGTGCTGCATCCCATTGTGCCGCAGAAGTTAACTCCTGAGTATAAGCGCCATCCGAAGGCGATGGGTGATTTACATAATTATTCGTGAGCATTTCCTCAGCCTGCGAAACGCGGTTGACCGAATTAGCTGTCTCTTCTCTCGCGGGGACGTATGAAGCGCGGTTCTCTATGTTTCCGGCATCAGGAGAAGTTGCAGATGGCATGTTATTTTGCACCGGTGATGCCGGTGGGACACCCCCTGCCATTTCAGCCTGCAAAACTGCCTCCGGCTCGAAGTATTGATGTACATCAGTCTGCAAAAAGCAAAGCAACAGTCCAATGCTTGCCGCCGCGAGGAATATGCCAAAGCCGGAGGAAGCACCAACGGCGTTGCGTCGGCGCTTTTCCTCGATCCGATCCCATACTTGCATGGGTGGTGGCTCTTGGTGGTTGCCCAAACGGCGACGAAACAAATCATCAATGGGATGACGATGACTCATACGGCTATTTTATTATTCTCGGTTAACCAAACTTGCAACATCTTTCGAGCTTTGACCAATTGAGAGCGGGATGTACTTTCCTGAATGCCGAGCGTTTCTGCAATTTCCTTATGACTAAAGCCTTCTATCGCAAACAAATTAAAAACCACCCTGTAACCGTCGGGAAGACGGGAAATCAACCGAAGGAGGTCTTCTTCATCCAACCTGGCGTAAACTTCAGGGCCTTCGGCTCCGTCGTAGTTCCATTCCTCAGCGGCGAACTCCATGCGGAGGCGCTGACGCTGGTAATTGCGAAGCGCCGTATGAACCGTGATTCTCCGAATCCATCCTTCCAGGGATCCTTTGAACTGGAACTCTGCAATGTGGTCAAACACCTTCATAAAAGCATCCTGGAGCAGATCTTCGGCTTCTTCCCGACTGCGTGCATACCGAAGGCATACCGACATCATTTTGCCGGCATACTGTTCAAAGAGCTTTTGCTGACTGGCTCGATGCTCCCGGATGCAACCTTTGACGAGTTCCTCTTCCGTCACAGTCGTAGTAGTTTTCTCCGGGCATATTTCAAAAGATACCGCCCGGCGGTTATTCGCTGCCTGATTACGCTACTTTTACCTGAAACACGCTCCGGCAATGGCTTTTAACCTTACTCCTTGGAGATGCCCAGGAAAAATATTCAATAAAAAACTGATTTTCAAATCTTTAAAATTAAAACAAATACTTTTCGAGACAATAATTTTATAAATATACGCCTTTTTTAGATGCTTGTTGGATTTTAACATTGTATCCGTAAATTAGCCCCGTAATTTAATGAAGGATGATGAAGAAAAACTACCAGGTGGGGGATAAAACAACCTACACCCGGCGTTTCCACGCCAGCGACGTCGAGGCATTTGCTGACTTGAGTGCTGATGACAACCCGATACATCTCGACGACGGCTTTGCTGCTGCCACGGTTTTCAAGCGGCGGGTAGTCCATGGAGTATTGACCACCTCGATGTTTTCCAAAATTTTCGGCACCATTTACCCGGGCGTGGGTGGCATTTACCTGAGTCAGAGCGCCAAATTCCTCCGACCGGTTTACATAGGGGATGAGGTGACCGCTGAGGTAGAACTGATTGAATTTAATCCGGATAAGATGACCGGGCTTTTCAGTACCAAATGTTTCAACGAGGCCGGTGAAATCGTAGTGGATGGAGAGGCTAAAATCAAGTTGCCCTGACTTATTGCCACGCCGGTGCAGTTTTGGGTATCAGCCTTTTGACCCGGTCATAAAAGGGTTTGAAATGTACTTCCACCGTATGACGCGGGGAATGTATAAAGTCTTTGGCTATCTCATCGGAATCTCGTTCTGCCAATTCCCGGATGTTGCCGGAAATGGCAACCCTGCCGGCAATGATGTTGGCAGCGAGTTTTGACTGTACGTCTGACAACGGCCAGATACAACCCTGAGGCTGCAATAATCCGATAAAAAACAGGGAGGAATGCTCCGGATGAATCATCCTCAGATACAAGGGTATGCGGGTGGCCTCCTCGTAATTGATGAACTGCCTGTCAAAAAAGGGAAACACAATTTTGTAGCCGGTAGCTGCTACGATGGTGTCAAAGGAATCTGAGCGCCCATCCGCAAAGGTTATAGTGTGGCCTTCAATTTTGGCTATGCCCCGCCGGGGATGTACCTTCCCATGTCGGATGCGATACAGCAATTCTGAGTTGACGGTTGGATGCGCTCCGGTAACCGGAAAATCAGGGGCTTCCAGTCCGTAATCGCGATAATCTCCTACCTGAACATGTAAGCTGATTCTCCTTAGGGCATTTCCTACCGCCTTGGGGAAAAATCGGAGCACGTCATTGAAGGTGTCAGTAGGCTTACCCATGAAGAATTTGGGTACAATATATTGCGGGCGCCGCATGGAAATGGCTGTAAATTCTGCCACCCGACTGATTTCCACTGCGCAATCACAGGCGGAATTGCCGCCACCCATCACCAACACCCGCTGTCCGGCGAAAGGTGCGCTGGTCTTGTAGTCGTGGGCATGCATGACAGTCCCGGCAAAAGCACCGGGCAATTCCGGCATCCGCGGTACGGCATGGTGTCCGTTGGCTACAAAAAGATAGTCAAACACATCAGATTCACCCTGCTCCAGAGTTACTTTCCAACGCTCTCCCTCCTGTTTCTCCACCCGTCTGACGGGAGTGTTGAAGCGAATGTAGGGCATGAGCCCGAAGTGGGTGGCATAGGATTCAAAGTAGGCGAGCACCTGCCGGTGAGAGGGGTAGTCGGGGTAATCCGCCGGCATGGGGAAGTCCGCAAACTCCGACATCTTTTTTGAGCTGATGATATGCGTGGTCTCACAAACACTGGAGTCACTTGCTTTTGAGGAATAAATCCAGTTGCCCCCGACACGGTCGTTTTTCTCAAAACAGACAACCTGGGTTATTCCCGCCTGTAACAGGTTCTTAACTGCCGCCAATCCGGAACATCCCGCCCCGATGACGCATACTTTGATGGATTGCAAATCTTTCCTCATTACTGAAATTGAAAAATTAGTGCGTCGGTTTTGAATGGAAGGAAATTACCGGTCAAAAATAACACTTCAGGCCGATTCCCAAAGCCTGAATCCCCTTGCGCGCTTATTTTTACACAGTTTTTCTAACCTCAGGCATCCGGCAGGAAGATGCTTCCCTGAAGATACAATTGACACTTGCCGCTAATTTCCACCCTCGGCGTTTTCAAATGACATTCCAGATATCCTCCTCGTGAAGAGCATTGAAAGGCGGTCATTCGATCCTTCCCCAGTCTCTCCGCCCAATACACCGCCAGGGTAGTATGCGCCGAGCCCGTCACAGGGTCTTCGGCTACGCCAGACTGGGGCGCGAAGAACCGGGAAACAAAGTCCGTTTCCTCCCCCGGAGCGGTGATGATTAAGCCCCGCGCCGGCAAATGCCGGATGTTTTCAAAATCCGGCGTATAGTCGCGAATGTCCTGCTCCCTGCCAAAAACCAGCATGTAATCTGACTTTCCCCTGAATGCTTCATCGGGGGTAATCTGCCCGCAGGCCAGCAATTCGGGCGTGCAGGCAACGTGTTGCAGGCTGTCGGCCGGGAAGTCCAGCGTCAATTGGTCGTCCCTGCGGGTCACTTTGAGTGCCCCGCTGCGCGGAGAATGGAAATCAATGACCTCACCGGGATGGTCGAAGAAGTGGAATATCACATAAGCGGAGGCCAGCGTGGCATGACCGCAAAGATCTACTTCTACGGTTGGCGTAAACCATCGAATGTGCCAGATATCGCCCTGCCTGACGATAAAAGCGGTTTCCGCGAGGTTATTTTCTGCCGCGATGGATTGCATCATGGCGTCGCTGAGCCAGTTTTCCAAGGGACAAACGGCGGCGGGGTTGCCGGAAAAGAGCCGGTCGGCAAAAGCATCCACCTGAAATAAAGTCAATTTCATATTAAACTTATTTTACATTCAAAATATGATCAATATTTTCGCGCCATTCGTTTTCCGATGCTTTTAAATATTCCAAAACCTTCTGTTCTGAAGTTCCGCCCCGCACGTAGTCCATGAGGAGGTCATCGCCAATGAGTACCTCGGCGGCGGTGCAGCCCGAATCGAACTCGTAGGCGCCCGGACGCCAGAAATCCTCTTCACGGAAGCACGATGCCGCCTCCCGCATCAGAAAAAGGGTACCAAAAATGCTGTGATAAAGGTCTGGCCGGAGCAAATGCAATTGAAAACCGACGCATTCCCGTCCCTGGTGCTTGTGAAAAGCCGGGATGAACCGCAGTGGCCGCAGGAGTGCCTGTCCGACAAAACGCCGGCCGAATGTCTCTGCAAGTGCCCGCGCTGCCGACCAGGACAACTCCGGGTGGCCAAAAATCTCAAAAGGGCGGGTAGTGCCTCGCCCTTCGCTCCAGGT
The DNA here is from genome assembly GCA_964439115.1 of uncultured Saprospiraceae bacterium. Taxonomy (GTDB): domain Bacteria; phylum Bacteroidota; class Bacteroidia; order Chitinophagales; family Saprospiraceae; genus UBA2329. The sequence continues at coordinate 3,660 of CAYTNI010000098.1, read as the reverse complement.
GGTCGCTTCCCAAAAGCACTGTCCGGGATACACTTCTATGGTGCTCCATCCGGGTATGTTGGGGGACGGGGGAATGGGCCATCGGGCGTGTTCGATGGCCGCAGGTATCCTCCAGAGTGGATTCGGAGACCCCAGCTTTTGCATCATCCATTGTGCCAATTGGCCGGTGCTCAGTCCATGCCGGTGGATCAAGCCCTCCAATCCGACAAATGAGGCGTACTTTCGAGGCATTGCCGTGCCTTCAACTTTTGCCCCTGCCGGATTGGGGCGGTCCAGGATGAAAACCGGCATTTCCGGTCTGGCATCGCGCAGGCATTTCAACAGCCAGAACAAATGCGTGGTGTAGGTAAAATAACGAACCCCCACATCGGGGATGTCCATCAAAAGCGCATCGGCGCCATCAAAACAGGCCGGATCCGGCACTACCCCTGTTTTTTGGGGGTCATACAGGGAGCGACATTCCACGCCGCGATACGTTTCCCCATCGCGGCCTTCCTGATCCTGCATTTCGGAAAAAAGGCCGTGTTCGGGGGCGAGCAGGCGCAGCAGTCGGTCTTGTTCAATCAGGGTATCGAACAGGTAGGCGCCGGTTTGGAGATCAAAACTGCTTTGATTTCCAAAAAATACGATGCGGCGAGCGGCTGAAAACTCCGGGTGCTGAAAAAGGCGGGTGTAGGACATGTGGCGGTGGAAAGGTTTGCAATTGTGGTGTTGAAGCACTTATTGGTTCATTGGGAACAAAATTCATCCAAGCTTGCGCGTACAATTTTACTGTATTCGAGTCGAATTTGCAACTTTGGTTGTCGAATGCTATCTCGAAGGAGGCGAAGGGTAACCTGGGAAGGTTGAGCTACTCCCCAAAACCGGTGCACCCTCTGCGGCATGCTTTTGCGGCGCAGCGGCGGGAGAAGGGGCACGGATCTTCGCTGTATCCGGCGGCGGCTGGGGCATGCCTCGAGTGAGATCGCGGAAATATGTACGCGTATCAGGCGAAAGGGGGAAGAGAAGGGGTAAAGGCAGGTGGATGATTTGGAAAATTGGGGGGAGGGGGGTATATTTGTGAACGGATCTGAAGGGCCTTTTAAAACGTTGATTTTTAAGGAGATGAGCGGGGGAGAAAGGCAAGGGGAAAGGCGCAATAGATGGAGGGAAGGTGTGAGTATTAAGGTATTATAGAGGCATTGTAAAAACGACACGACAAATAAGAAATAAATGGCAAAGACAACTTTTTGGGATGTAATAGAAAAGACAATTGAAAAAGTCGGGACGCCACTTTCTGCAAAATAAATTTGGGACAAAGCACATGAACTTGGAACGCTTGGTGACTTTTCTACAACTGGCAAGACACCTTGGGCCACAATTGCGGCATATTGCTACACCGACATAAATAATAACGCTGACAACTCAACGGTAATTCAAACAAGTGAAAGACCGGCACAATTCTTTTTAAGACGACTTGCAAGCCAAATCGACCTACAGAAAGTTCAAAAACAGAAGGAAACAGAAATAGCGAAAAAGGAAAAAATCGAAACAAAAAAATTTAACGAGAGAGACCTTCACTCATTGTTAGTTGGCTATGCTTTTGGTGACAGTCACTTCAAGGCAAACTTAAAGACAGTTTTTCACGAGAACTCTTCAAAAGCGACAAAGGGACAAAATGAATGGTTACACCCTGACTTAGTTGGTGTATATTTTCCTTTTCGTGATTACAAATCGGAAACTCTAGAAATTCAAAATCATTTATCAATAACCTCAATTAAATTGTTCTCATTTGAATTAAAGATTTCTCTGAACTTCGGCAACTTACGACAATCATACTTTCAGGCTGTTTCAAATTCCAGTTGGGCAAACGAAGGCTATTTAGTGACACTTAACATTGATGATGACCCGACTTTTAAAGATGAAGTTAGACGACTGAATAACGCATTTGGAATAGGAATAATAAAACTTAATCCAGAAAATATTTTTGAAAGTGAGATACTTTTCCCTTCACGAATTAACCAAGAAATTGACTGGGACACCGTAAACCGACTTGCAAACGAAAATTCAGACTTCAGTGACTTTTTGAAACTGATAACAGAAGACTGTAAACTAGGAAAAGTAAAAAGCCAATACGACAAAGTTTTAAAAATGGACGAATTGACTAAATATATAAAGGATAAAGGAATTAACAACGCCCTATAACAGCCGTTTGCCTCATTGCGGGTGTCATGCTTTATCAAGCATTCTACCTCGTATCAACTTTTGTGCTATATTGACATTCTTTTGGTCCGAAACCCGCCACTGCGCCAAACGGCAAACCTTTCGCCAGCTTCTAAAAGCGGCACCAGGCAAAATCACAAAAAACAATGTTTCCAATTTTGGAAACCTTTGTTATCTTTGTAAGGTTTAACAAGATAGTATTGAATGAGATTTTTCGAGACAAAATTTTTAGAAGAAGCGGACGAGTTTATTTCACAACTTGACCCGAAGACAATTAAGAAAATCTTTTAACAACAAACAAAAAAGTAATCTATGGCGACTAAAGAATTAAAGACATACTCACTCGCCGAGATGAAAGACAAGTATATCGGGAAAGTCGGCACACAAGAGCGTGACGAATACGAATACGAACTTCGTATGGACGTTTTAGGTAAAATGATCAAAGCCGCAAGACAAGAAAGAAACTTGACACAGGAAGAACTTGGACGACTGGTGGGGGTTCAGAAAGCTCAAATTTCAAAACTTGAAAGCAGTGCTAATAGTGCGACGATTGACACCATTACCAGAGTATTCAGCGCATTAAAAGCAGAAATCAATTTCAGTGTAAAAATAGAAGACCACTTTGTCAAACTCGCCTGACAGAAAAGAAAGGTAACTAGTCAAGGCATTTTTCCCCAAAAAACCCTCTGCAATTCAAAAAACTTCGTACTTCCATGCCGATGAATATAGAAAAACTCGAACCGGACATTAAATTGCTCCTGTCAAGCCTGGGCAAGGAAGCCCTGATGTTGGTCGAGGTGCCAGCATGGGCGGAGTTCAGCAATAGACCGGCGGGCGGGAAGCTGTTGATGCCGGCACTTGAATATATGTATATTCGGTCTCACCTCAGCACCGCGATGAAACAGGCCGTTTGGCCACTGTAAACCTTTGAGCAGGTCTTTACCAGAGGTAATTTGGAGTATTGGAATTTAGTTACCCCTTATTAGTTGCAAAGAAATTGTGGAAAAATGAGCGAAAAATACAAAGGCAAATACCGCATTGCCTCTGCCCGTGCCTCATTCTGGGATTACCGATGGGCGGGTGTTTATTTCATTACGATATGCACCAAAGACCGCCTGCATTATTTTGGTGAAATAGAAAACGGGGAAATGGTTTTGTCCAGGGTCGGCGTATTGGCAGATGTGTTGTGGTACGAAATAAAACACCACGCCAAAAACGTGGAATTGGGCGAATTTGTGGTCATGCCCAATCATATTCACGGGATTTTGATTTTGCACGAAAATACCGAAACCGCCACCACGTTGCATGTAGAGACGTTGCATGCAACGTCTCTACCGCCATCCGCACCGCCGTCCGCACCGCCGTCCATACCGCCGCCCCCACCGCCATCCGTACCGCCGCCCGCACCGCCATTACCGCCGCCGGCGAAAAACAAAAAAATGGCGAATATTTCACCCC
>CAYTNI010000097.1:0-9478 GCA_964439115.1 uncultured Saprospiraceae bacterium | reverse complement strand
ACCTTCCGTATTCAGGTACAGACCATTATTGGCGAGGATATATCAAGGAGATGGGAGAAGTCCATTAGGGTTATTTATGAATAGCAATACAATGGGGCTTTTATTGAATCCCCTCTGCTCGGGGATGCGTATTTAATGATGTTTCTGAATTGCGGAGACTTGCCTCACACCAGGCGGTCTTACCCTATAAAACCTTGTACGAAAGCATGAAATTGTAGTGTTTTTAATTATACGATAGCCGGGGCATTTGTCCCGGCTTTCTTTACATCGGCCTCCTGTGGATTACAATTTTAATGGTTTGACTAAATTAAAGTCCAACTGAAATCAAAGGATATAAAGTATGAAAAAAAATGCCCTGTAAAAAGGCACATCAACAATCATGTGGCCTGATTCATCGCAATGTACGAATCACAGCCATTACTAGGCTTAAATGAAGCATTGAAACCAAAAAACACATCCTACTGGCATAGCCGAAGAGGCCCATCCCCAACCCCTGAAACCCAGAATGCGCACCACATTTACGGAAAGTCTGACCCGTTTCCGGAAGACTATAAAAATTATTACAGGCTCCAAAATAGAAACAACAATGAAACCTAGGCCCTGAACCGATCAGACCCCCGATACAAATATGGGTACAGAAAGACTACTCTGTCTGAGGCTTACATCACCTCATCCACAGGCGTATAGGGCAAATTGAAGGCCTCTGCAACACCCTCGTACACCACTTTGCCCCCGACTACGTTAAGCCCCAGCTTGAGCGCATGATTGTCGGCACAGGCTTGCTTCCAACCCTTGTTGGCGAGATCTATGGCGTAGGGAAGGGTGGCATTGGTCAGCGCGATGGTAGAAGTGTAAGGCACCGCACCCGGCATGTTGGCCACGCAGTAGTGAACAACCTCGTCAATGATATATACCGGGTCGGCGTGGGTGGTGGGCTTGCTCGTTTCAAAAGCGCCGCCCTGGTCAATGGCCACATCCACCATCACGGTGCCGGGGCGCATATCCTTGAGCATATCCCTTGTAATAAGCTTCGGCGCCTTTGCACCCGGAATCAGTACCGCCCCTACGATGAGGTCGTGGTCGCGAATCAGGCGACGGACATTGTATTCGTTGGAATACATGGTAATCACATTGGCCGGCATCACATCGGCGAGGTAGCGCATGCGAGGCAGATTGACATCGAGGATAGTTACCTGAGCGCCAAGGCCTGCCGCCATTTTGGCAGATTGAGTACCGACAATACCGCCGCCGAGTACCAGCACTTTGCCCGGTGCCACACCTGGTACGCCACCGAGCAATACCCCACGGCCCTGGGCCGGCTTCTCGAGATACTTTGCACCTTCCTGAATAGCCATCCGGCCGGCAACTTCCGACATGGGAATGAGCAACGGCAAGGAGCGGTCGGGCAGTTCTACCGTTTCATACGCCAGGCAAACCGCACCGCTGTTCATCATCGCCTTGGTGAGTGGCTCATAAGAAGCGAAATGAAAATAGGTGAATACGAGCTGATTCGGACGAATCAATCCGTACTCCTGAGCGATTGGCTCTTTGACCTTAATGATCATCTCCGCCTTTTGGAATACCTCCTCGGCGGTAGATAGAATATGTGCGCCGGCTTCAGTATATTCGGAGTCCGAAAAACCGCTTTGAAAGCCGGCCATGGTTTGTACATATACGGTATGGCCGCGCTTGGCCAGTTCGTGCGTACCCGCCGGGGTCAGCGCTACGCGATTCTCATTATCCTTGATTTCTTTTGGAACGCCAATAATCATGACGATTGCAGATTTGGTTAGGAATAAATTTTTTGCGCTGCAAAAATATGCTTTTCCGCTGATGCCATCGGCTCAAAGGTTAAAAATATGTATGTCTGTTTCCGATGAAGAGAAGACTTAATAGCCGAAAATTTCCTCCATGGTCAACTCCCTTAACGTTCCAAATGAGGATAGATAATCCATGTCCACGCGTTCGCGGCTGCCGAGCACCAGGAAAGTAAATGCCCTGTTGCACACATAGCGTTGCTGAAAACTGATTAAATCTGATGCATCAGCTCCCTCTATGCGGTCGTAGATCTCCCTGCGGAAATTGCTACCCAGCCCCAGGTCTCGCCAGGCGCGGGCTGCGCCATGCAATCGGGAAGGTAAAATGCGCTCTGAGGCCAATCGTTTGAGTACCGACTGCCGTGCGTGCTCAATCTGTGCTTCGGCCACAGGCATGTGTTGAATGATATCCAACAAGGCAGGAATAGCATCGCGTAGCTTGTCGGGTTGTGTACCTACATAGGCACGCAGGTAGTGTGCGCGATCCTTTCGAACAGGCGTGCTGTACATCGCATAAGTGGAATAGGCAAGCGCCTTGGCTTCCCGAATTTCCTGAAAGACAATGGAGGAGAGGCCGTATCCGAAATATTCGTTGTACCAGTCGCGAAACAGCAACTCCTCAGGGTTGAATTCCGGTGTACCCCGCGAAACCAAGAGCACATCCGCCTGAACGATGGGGAAATCCACAAAAAACACCTGGGGTGTTGTCGTTTCCAGTTCCTTGAAACGGCGAGCCACTGGCGCCACAGCAGGCAGCCCCGAAACGTGATGCTTTTCAAGGAGTCGCGCCACCTCATTGCGGTCTTTTCGCCCATAATAGTAAATGCGATGGTCCAGCCCGTTCAGACCGATAATCTGCCGGGTGAGTTGATCAGATTCCAGGGTGCGCAAGGCATCCTCGGGAAGCCGGGAGGTAAAGGGTGATAATGGGCCGTAACGCGCATACGAGCCCAAGGCGTCCCGCAGAATAATATCGCGATTTTTCTTGGCATTAGAGCGCTCGAGCAGGGTATCGGAAATGATGTTTTGCAGCGCCGTGGAATCTCCTTCCACACCGGCCAGCAACTCTTCCAGCAACTGCAAACCCTCCTCGAATGACTCCTCCAGTCCACTCAGGGTAAAAAACGTGCGGTCGTCCTGGCAGGCAGCTTCAAAGCTGAGGCCCAGCCGAAAAAACTCCTGTTTGATTTCTACGGCGCTTTTACGAGTGATGCCGAGGTATGGCAGATATTTGATGGCAATCGCCAAAGAGGGATTGCTGTTTTTACCGGTTTCATAGACGTAATCCAGCCGGAAAATAGGATTGGAGGGATTATACACGTAATCCAGCTCCAGACCGTTGCTCAGTTGGTGGCTGGCAATCTTTGACTCAAAATCCTCAAATACCGGAACAATTGGCTTGCCGGGCATCTGTAAAAAAGCCCTGGCAAAGTCAGATTCGGCCTCCCTGTTGAGCTGAACCGGCGTGATGGGCGGTTTTTCCACCTTCAACACGCCGTGGTCAGGTCCCTGACGCTTGTAAACCACCGCGTAATTGTCGTCGCGCAGATGCTGGCGGGCAAAGGCCACGATATCTTCCTTGCGGATTTTTTTCAAGGCATCCCGGCGGCTACTCATTTCCGACCAGGGAATGCCATTGATATAAGCAAAAGTCATCAAAGATACGCGGCCGGAGTTCGACTCCAGAGATTTCCACTCATCGAGGGCGTAATCTTTTACCACAGCATCGAGCAGATGCTCGTCAAAGTTGCCTTGTCTGAGGCGATTCAGCTCCCCAAGCAACAGTTGTTCGGCCTCCTCCAGGGTTTGGCCTTCGCGGGGCCGTGCAGAAAAGCCCATGGCGGAATAGTCCACTTGAAACCATGTCCAGGCCTCGGATTGCAATACGCGCTGAGTCTGGTTCAGGTGGATGTCGAGCAAACCTGCCTGGTCGTTATACAGCATCCTCCTGAGCATCAGTAGCATGGGCTGGTCGGTGCCGGAAGAAGACCCAAAACGCCACCCCATCTGCACCCAGGGCGATTCCTGGCCGAATACTTCCCTGCGTTCCGGCCCCTGAATAGGCGACAGCGGTGCTGTCACAAAGGGCGGCACTTCCCGAGGCTCGTAGTCTCCAAAATACTGCTCGGCCAGCGCAATGACCTCTTCGGGATTAAAATCGCCGGAGAGGAGCAACGCCATATTGCCCGGCACGTAATAGGTCTGAAAATAGCGCTGAATTTCTACATGTGAAGGCCGCTTCAAATGCTCGGGGCGCCCAAGCGTTGTTTGGGTGCCGTAGGGATGCGTTGGGAAAAGCGCGGCACGCAAGGCATTGCCGGCCTTACGAAAATCCTTGTCCTGGCTGATGTTGAACTCCTCATAAACCGTTTCCAGCTCAGTGTGAAAAAGCCGCAGGGCCATCATCCGAAAGCGCTCCGACTCGAGGTGCATCCAACGCTCCAGCTCGTTACAGGGAATTTCGTTGACATAAACGGTTTGATCCAGCCAGGTGTAGGCATTGGTATGGGATGAGCCGATAGCCCCGGAGAGTTTGTCGTATTCATTGGCTGCGGCAAGGGGGGCGGCCTCGTTGGACACCCGATCTATTTCGGCATAAATGGCACTTCGCGCTTCTTCCGTTTCGGCATGCCGATGCTGCTCGTACAAATGCGAAATCCGGTCGAGCAATACTTTCTCCCTGTCCCAGTCGAGTGCGCCAATCTTGCTCGTCCCCTTGAAAAGCATGTGTTCCATGTAGTGCGCCAGACCAGTCATGTAAGGCGGGTCTTGCCTCGATCCCGCCCGAACGGCAATCTGGGTGAAAATACGAGGCTCAAAGGGATTAACGCTCATAAAGAGCTTCATACCATTACCGAGCGTATGTTCAATGACCTGATATGGATCATCGGTAAGTGTGGGCGTATCGTTTTTGGGATGTAAAACCGTCATGTAGTGGTATTTTTCAAATATAAGACAAAGGTAGCCAAAAATTGCTTTAAGGATGCACATCACGCCGCTAAAGCCATCCTCCCTGAACCATCATGCAGTCCCTGCGTTCCATTACCCATGAAAAAACCTTGGAACCTGTCCGACTTGCCGGTATATAGCCTCGCCACTTATGCGGAGGGTGGCTTCAATATGAATATATGTACCTATGTATCTGCCGTGAGCATGAAACCCAAACGATTCATGGTGGCAGTATATGAGGGCACGAAGTCGCTCGAAAATATGCTCGTCACCGAGTATGCTGTTTTGCAATTGCTGCATGCTTCTCAGGGCCACTTAGTGCGCCCGCTCGGCAAAAAAAGCGCTCTGGACTACGACAAGCAGAGCTATCTGCACAAAAAAAATGCACTTGTGGAATGGGAAAATTACACCGTACTCAAGGATGCTGCAGCCTGGATGCTTCTGCGAAAGTTAGACAGCATGCCCGGCGGCGACCACCAGATGTTCCTCTGTGATGTGGTCAAACATAGGGTCAACACACCTGGCCCGCTGCTGACCTTAGACTCTCTCCGGGAGCAGAAAATTATTTCCATTTGAGCTTTATCAGCCAATAATCCTCCCGAAAAAAAACCTGAAACACCAAAAATTCGTTTTCATTAGAACGCATTACCTGCATCATGAGTACACTTGCTGTTGCACAAAAAAATCTGGAGTCCAAGGGGTTTCTCGATATTGACCTGGATCCCGAACTCGACCTTGTCGCCGAAATACAACGGCTGAAAAAGGAAAAAAATGCCGTCATTTTAGCGCACTACTACCAGGAATCAGAAATTCAGGATATTGCCGACTACATCGGCGACAGCCTCGGTCTTTCGCAGAAAGCCGCCGCCACGGATGCCGACATCATCGTGTTCGCCGGCGTACACTTCATGGCAGAAACGGCCAAGATACTCTCCCCACAAAAAAAAGTGCTGCTCCCCGACTTAAAAGCCGGCTGCTCCCTCGCCGACTCCTGTCCGGCGCCCCTTTTCCGCGAATTCAAAAAGAAACATCCCGATCACGTGGTGGTGAGTTACATCAACTGCACCGCAGAGCTCAAAACCCTGACGGATATCTGCTGTACTTCCACCAACGCCTTACACATTATCGAGAGCATTCCAAAGGATCAGAAAATCATCTTCGCCCCGGATATCAACCTCGGCAAGTACTTGATGAAAAAAACCGGCAGGGACATGGTGCTCTGGAATGGTGCCTGTATCGTACACGAGATTTTCAGCCATGAAAAAATTGTCAAGCTGCAGCAGCGCCACCCCAATGCCAAGTTCATTGCCCACCCCGAATGTGAAGACCACATCCTCGAGATGGCCGACTACATCGGCTCCACCACCGGGTTGCTTAAATATACCATCTCCGACTCCGCTACCGAATATATCGTTGCTACCGAGGCCGGCATCCTCCATCAGATGGAAAAAGCATCGCCGCACAAGACTTTCATCCCGGCACCGCCCGACAACTCCTGTGCATGCAACGAATGCCCCTACATGAAGCGCAACACCATGGAAAAGCTCTACGTCTGCATGGAGTACGAAACGCCCGAAATCATCCTCCCACAATGGATTATTGAAGAAGGTCGCGCCAGCATTGACCGCATGCTCGAAATTTCTGCCCGCGCCGGACTCATCGCCGGATAAAAAACACCACACCTATGACCAAAATATGGTTACTCGCCTCCTTCTGCGCCTTTTTGGGAGTAGCATCTGCCCAGCCCAAGACCGCCTACGTACTGTACGATGGAGAAGGTCGGAAAGTCTCTTTCGAAAAGATGATCAATACCCTGAAAGGCAAGGACATCGTCCTCTTCGGGGAATACCACAACAACCCGATAGCCCATTGGCTGCAACTCGAAACGGTAAAGGACTTGCATCCGCTGCGCCCGCTTGCACTCGGTGCGGAGATGTTTGAAGCCGACAACCAGGAAGCACTCAACCGGTACCTGGAAGGCCAGATTGACCAGAAAGGCTTTGACACCCTGGCCCGGCTGTGGAAAAATTATCCCACCGACTACGCGCCGCTGGTAAATTTTGCCAAAGACAATAAACTGCCTTTCACAGCTACCAACATTCCCCGAAAGTACGCCGGATTAGTCGCCCGTGGTGGATTCGAAGCATTAGACACCCTCAGCGACCGCGAAAAACAATGGCTGGCACCACTTCCTATGGCTTACGATGCCAACCTACCCGGCTACATAGCCATGCTCGAGATGATGGATGGTCACGGGGGAGAAAACTTCCCTAAAGCACAGGCTTCCAAGGATGCCACCATGGCACATTTTATTTTGAAAAACTACCGCCAGGGGCTTCTTTTCATCCACTTCAACGGCGCCTACCATTCTGACAACTATGAGGGCATACTTTGGTATCTGCGCAACCAACAGCCTGGGCTTAAGTATGCCACCATCAGCACGGTCACACAGGCCGACAACCGAAAGCTTGCCGCCGAGCACAAGAACCGGGCTGACTTCATCATCTGCGTGGATGAGGATATGACTACAACCTATTAGGGATTATCGCCTTTTAGCTTCTCCAGAAAACCGCGAAGGTCTTTCAGCCTGGCGATGAAGGTATCCCGTTTGCGCCGGTATTCCCGACGCGATTTAATTTCCTGTCGCGCCCCCTGGATGGTGAATCCCTTCACTTTCACCAGTTCGTGCACCTCCCGGATCTGGTCGAGGGTAGCTTTGGTATAGCGGCGCTCGCCGCGGGCATTTTTCTGCGGCTTTATGGTATCAAATTCTGATTCCCAGAAGCGGATAAGGGAACGGGAAACTGCAAAAATTTCAGCTACTTCGCCAATGGTGTAGTAGAGTTTGAGATCTTGTTCCGGAGTTTCTGGTGTCATGGTTTTTCGAGTTTTTGAACCAAAATGACTGTCGCAGCCTTGGGGTCTGCCTTGCCGCCGCTGCGACGCATGAGCTCGCCCAGGAAAAATCCCTGGAGGCCTTTTTTGCCCTTCTTGTATTCGGCGACTTTGTCGGGGAAGGCTTGCAGTATTTCTTCGATCAGCGACCCGATAAAATCCGCATCTCCAACCTGCATCAGGTTCATGGATTCAGCCATTTGTAGCGCGCCCTGTTGCGGGTTTTCCATCAGGGCCGGCAATAGCTTCTGAAGAGCGGTAGAATGGCTCAGCCGATTGCTTTCCACCAGTTCCAGCATATCTGCAAGCACGGCCATGGTAACAGGGAAGTGGGTAATGGGACATTTTTGCTCCTCACACCAGGGCATTATCCTATTGATGATCAAATTGGCGGCCGCCTTGAAATGGGGCGTTGCTGCACAAAATGCCAAAAAGTACATCGCGACAGATTTTTCTTCCACTAGTATGGCCGCATCGTAATCGCTGAGTTGATAATCATTGCGGAAATCCGCGTACAGCTTTTCCGGAAGGGGCGGCAATTGCGCCCGAATGGATTCTACATATTCAGGACGGAGTACGACGGGTGGGATGTCGGGCTCCGGGAAATAGCGATAGTCGTGTGCTTCCTCTTTGCTGCGCAGCGGTGAAGTGGCCCCTGTATCGGGGTCAAAATGCAGGGTTTGCTGTACTACCGGTGCACCGGATTCCACCAGGGCTATCTGTCGGCGGGTTTCGAACGCGATGGCACGGCGGGCAAACCGCATGGAATTGAGATTCTTGATTTCACAGCGATTACCCAAAGTTGCCGAACCTTCCGGTCGCACCGATACATTGACATCGCAGCGCATGGAGCCTTGTTCCATATTGCCGTCGCTGATTTCGAGGTAGCGCACCAGGCGCCGCATGGCGCTCATAAATGCGTCCACCTCTTCGGCGCTGCGCAGATCAGGCTCTGTCACCATTTCAAGAAGGGGTACGCCCGCGCGGTTGAGGTCAATCAGGGAAGCATCCGGAACCTGGTCATGCATGGATTTTCCGGCGTCCTCTTCAATATGGATATGGTGAATGCGAATGGGTTTTGTCTCCCCCTGAAGTCGAACGGAAAGTGCGCCGCCCACGCAAATGGGGCGACTGTCCTGCGTGATCTGATACCCTTTGGGTAAATCGGCGTAGAAGTAGTTCTTCCGGTCAAAGGTGTTGATGAGCTGAATCTGACTGCCCAATGCGAGCCCAAGCCGCACGGCAAACGCGATGTGTTGCCGGTTGGGCATGGGCAGGGTGCCGGGATGACCCAGTGAAACGGGGCTTACCCGCGTGTTGGGCGCTGCTCCGAAGGCCGCATCGTCTCTGCAGAAAGCTTTGCTTTGGGTGCTCAACTGCACGTGAACCTCAAGGCCGATAACTGTTTCGTAGGTGTGTTCCAGTGTGTTCATGGAAATGACCTTATCCTGCAAGGCAATTCAAAATAAAAGCATCCCTACTGTCAGGGTAAGAACCAAAGATACGCAAAAAATGAACAGGTAGGCGACATTTAGTACGCTGAATTTGAGGAATGTTTTGCGAAGGCCCTGCCCGTAAAACTTCCGCATGGCCAAAAACAGATACCCCATCACCACCAGGAAAACTATCCCCACAAGGTCTGAACCACCCTCCCCGGACTGTACGTCCGAGCTGGGGTTGAAAAAACCTGCATCGGTACTCATCAGCAGCGGCACGGAGAATGCCATAAAAGCAAACGCGTGGTAGTGGAAAGAAAATACCAAGTGCTCTACGAAGTATTTATCTCGCCGCAGATAGAGTGTTTTGAGCAGGAACGC
>CAYTNI010000096.1:0-9492 GCA_964439115.1 uncultured Saprospiraceae bacterium | reverse complement strand
CCTGCCCAGCAGTTGCATTTATGACTTGAATTTACGCTATGTGAACGGCCTTTGTAGTTAAAAAATCCCTGCTTGTTAAAACCACGCAGGGCATACGAAGCGAAGTCTCTGGTGAATGCCCCAAAACGACCTTATGGATGGACATTTTCTCTTTTTCAAAAAAACTGCCTCCTAAATTTACCCATCAAGATTAGGACTTTACCCCCCCATCATCCTGAAATCCATCCTGCCCATCGTGTCCTCCTTGTGAACGCCCTATTAAAACCGCATGACCTGGTCTTACCGCTTTTACTAAAGTCACACACATCAGGCTTTTATTAGCTCTTAATCCCGAAATCCATCCTGCCTATCGTGTCTATTTTTATTGTTTTTTGTTGTTTATTTTGCTTACTATAAATTGATTATTAACTTTGTTATCTAAATCAATACCCTATGCCATCCAAAAAGAAACCCACCGGCACCGTAGAACCCTCTATTTCCATCAAAAACCGTCCCGCCGGCAATACCCTGGCGCTCTCCTCAGATATGGAGTTGCTCTATGTCATTGACTCCGGCAAAGTGCTCGAATTTAAACTCTCTCACCCCAACGGCATCTTCATCGGCACCCTCAGAGGCCAGGTAGTCGCCACAACGGCCGAAAAACTCCCCGCAGATACAGAAATCGTCAATAAAGTCGTGCTGCCCCTCAAAGGCGCCCAATGGACTACCTTCTACCGCCAGCCGACCCAAACCCTCTACGTCATCGGCGCTACCGATATTGACCTGAGCTTCACCGAATCCAGCGATATCAAAGCTCAACTCCACCGGTTCACCATCGGCACAAGCCCAATGCATGTACGTCGCTCCGGCAGCAACATCATCATCTACGTCCTCAAACCGTAACCACACGCTCCTACCGTCAATACCGCTGACGAATTACGCCTATGTACATGGACCTGCTCTACCTCCTCCTCGGCCTCGCCATCGGCGGCGGCCTCGCCTGGGCTTTGGCCAATTTGAAAATGCGCGCAGAATTTATTCCCCTGCACGAACTGGAAAAAAAATACGTCCTCCTCGATATCCACCAACAGGCACTCCGACAGCTCGAAGCTCAACAGACAGAAATCAAAATCCACCAGCAGGAAATCAACCGGCTCACCGGCGCCCTCGCCGCCGAAAGCCAGAAACTCCACGCCCTCGGGGAAAAATTGGAAACCCGCAACGAGGAATTGCTCCAAATCCAACGACTCGCCACGTTTGTGGTAAACATCTCAAACGACCTTCAAATTAGAATTCGAAAACCTCGCCGGCCAACTGCTCCAGGAAAAATCCAGACAGTTCGCCGAATCCAACCAGAAACAAATCCACGACATCCTACAACCCCTCAAGGAACGCATCACGGTATTCGAAAACCAAATCCACCAGAAATTCGTGGAAGAATCCCGCGACCGCATCAGCCTCAAAAAAGAAATCGAACTGCTGCGCGAACTCAACCTGAAGCTCAGCCAGGATGCCAATAACCTGGCCGGCGCCCTCAAAGGTGACCACAAAATGCAGGGCGATTGGGGCGAATTTCAACTCGAAACCCTCCTCCAACGCGTAGGCCTCCAGAAAGATACTCACTACCTCGCTCAACCCTCCTACACCGACGATGAAGGCAAACAAAAACGGCCAGACTTCATTATCCATCTGCCGGAAGGCAAAAATCTGGTCATTGACTCCAAAGTGTCTCTCGTCGCCTTCGAACGCTTCTTCTCCGCCGACGATACCGCCGAACAACAACGCCACCTCCAGCAACATACCGAAAGCATCCGCCGGCATATCCGTGATCTGAGCAGTAAAAACTACGCCTCGCTCTACCAAATTCATTCCCCGGACTACGTACTTATGTTTGTCCCCCTCGAATCGGCCTTCAACGCCGCACTCCAATACGACAATAAACTGTTCCTGGAGGCCCTCGAAAAAAATATCGTCATGGTGACGACCTCCACGCTGCTGGCCACCATGCGCACCGTTAATTTTATCTGGAAACAGGAAAAGCAGAAAAACTCCGTCCAGGAAATTGCCTACCAAAGCGGCCTGCTCTACGACAAGTTCGTAGGCTTCGTCGAAGACCTCCGCAGCCTCGGCAATCGCCTCGATAGCGCACAATCGTCCTACCAGGATGCCATGAAGAAACTGTCCGATGCCAACCGCCCCGGAAACTCCATCATCGGAAAAATGCAAAAAATCAAAGCCCTGGGTGCCAAAACTACCAAAGAAATTCCCACAGAATTTTTACCCGCCGACGATGACGAAGGGTAGCGCTTTTTCTCCGCACTTTTCTATACCTTTGCCACATGGATCAGGAACGCGTGATATTGAGTCAGGAACGTCTCGCGCTCACCATCGAACGAATCTGTCATCAACTGATTGAACAATTCGACCAATTCGATGATGCCTGCCTCATTGGCATTCAACCACGTGGGGTGCCTTTTTCAGACCGACTTTTTCAACGCCTGGGTCAATTAGTAGATAACCCCAGATTCCACTACGGCCTACTCGATATCACTTTTTACAGAGACGATTTTCGAAGACACGAAAAACCATTGGTGCCCAGCGCTACCCGTCTCGATTTTTCGATTGAAGACAAAAACGTAATTCTGGTAGATGACGTCCTCTACACCGGGCGAACCATTCAGGCCGCCCTGGCCGCCCTCAACGATTATGGCAGGCCGCGTTCCGTAGAGCTCGCCGTGCTCGTGGATCGCCGATTCAACCGCCATCTCCCCATCCAGGCTGACTTCATCGGCATCACCATTGATGCCCTCGACCAGGCTTATGTCAAGGTCGAATGGAATGATGGCCAGCCGGATGGACAAGTCATTCTGTTTGCAGACAAAAAAGACCGCGACCGATAATGCCTTCATCTCCTTCCCTGAGCGTCCCCCATCTGCTGGGCATTAAAGACCTCACCAAAGAGGATATTCATCTCATCCTGGATACCGCCGACACCTTTAGGGAAGTACTTAATCGGCCTATCAAGAAAGTTCCCTCCCTGCGGGATATCACCATTGCCAACCTATTTTTTGAAGACTCCACCCGCACCCGTGTGTCTTTCGAACTGGCAGAAAAACGCCTTTCGGCAGATGTGGTCAACTTCTCAGCATCTTCCTCTTCCGTCAAAAAAGGGGAAACGCTGCTGGATACCGTCAACAATATCCTGGCGATGAAGGTGGATATGATTGTCATGCGGCACCCTGCGCCCGGCGCACCCCATTTTCTCGCCGGCCGCATCCCCGCCAACATCATCAACGCGGGCGACGGCACCCACGAGCACCCCACCCAGGCGCTGCTCGATGCCTACTCCCTGCGCGCCCACCTCGGCGATCTGGAAGGTAAAAAAATCGCTATCATCGGGGATATCCTCCACTCCCGCGTGGCGCTGAGCAATATTTTTTGTCTAAAAAAATTAGGTGCTGAGGTCAAAGTCTGTGGGCCGCCAACACTCATTCCAAAATACCTGCCAGAACTCGGGGTAGGCGTGGAACACGACGTCGAGAAAACCCTCCGCTGGTGCGACGCGGCCAATATCCTGCGCATTCAACTGGAAAGACAGGACATCCGGTATTTTCCTTCCCTTAGGGAATATGCTCAGTTTTACGGGGTCCAGAAACCAATGCTCGACAGGCTGGAGCGGCCTATCATCATCATGCACCCCGGCCCCATCAACCGCGGGGTTGAAATTACCTCCGAAGTGGCAGATTCTGACCACTCTATCATCCTGGAACAGGTGGAAAACGGGGTGGCTATCCGCATGGCAGTGCTCTACCTGCTCGCCGGCGTAAAATGATTTTTGTTAAAATTTCGCCGGTTTGGTTTTGTTTTATTTGGAAAAATACTAAATTACCATCAAATTTTCATAACACATGAGAAAACTATTCATATTGTCCCTCACGCTGGCTTTTATGCCGGCATTTTCTTCCCTGGCGGCACAGGACTGCGGGCCCTTTATCGAAAAAGAACTCAATGTGGGCGGCTTACACATGCTGCGAACCATCCCACTGACCATTGTCATCAGGGGAACCTACACCTATAGTATCCAACTCACTAATGACGAAAAGGGACTTCGCGCCAAAGTAATTTCTCGGGGAGGGGTGGAATTCAACCAGGATGATGAGATTATCTTTATGGATGTCAATACCGTGCGAAAAGGGTATCGCTTTGTTGGAGCAGGGGAGACCAAGGATGATAATGGTACCCCTGAATATATCAATTATCTTCAAATCAACCTCGCCGCAGTGCAATGGTTTTCTGAGGCAGATATCAATACCATCTACATCAAAAACAATATCTCCAAAGAGATGCGAAAATTTACGGTCAACCCCAATCGGATGACTGATTTCCGAATTATGGCCGACTGCTTCAACCGCAGATTAAACAAAAGTGCAGTGGTGGATGTGGCCACCGCAGAACGCGATTATACCAAACCTGGAGCAGGCGATACAGGTTTGCTCACCTCGAAGCCTGATGCAGGAGCCGCTAAACCACCCGCAGGCAGTGCTGAAAAACCGGCTACTCAGGGAGCTGCCGGCACTGACCAGGAATTGGATGCGCTGCGTGGCGATCTGGCTCAGACCAAGGAGCAGATAAGGAGGGAAATTGCCCTTGAAAGGGAAAAAGGTGGGCGCTTAAAACAGCAAATTCAGGAAGAAGTATCCCAGGCCAGGGAAACAGCCGCCCAACAAAAAAAGCAGTTTGCCGACGAGGTGCTCGATGCCCGTCAAAAAGCGCAGATTCAGATTGATGAGTCCCGGCGTATCCTCGCCGACTCACTGCGCAATGCCCGGGCCTACGCCGGCAACCAATTGCAGCAAATCAGCCTTGAAGTCCAGGAGTCACGGCAACGCGCGGCCGAAGCCATCCAAAAGGCACAGCTTGAATCTGCCCAGGAGGTGGCTACTGCCCGCGAACGCGCCGCCGCTGAAATAAAGAGCATCAAGGAGAAAATGGATCAGGCTAAGCTCCAATACTCTGATGAAATTACCACCGCCCGCGAAAACTCCAACCGCGAACTTGAAAAAATCAGGAATGAAACCCTGGAAATGATTCGCCAGGCTCGTGAAACTGCTAAAAA
Source organism: uncultured Saprospiraceae bacterium (assembly GCA_964439115.1). GTDB lineage: Bacteria > Bacteroidota > Bacteroidia > Chitinophagales > Saprospiraceae > UBA2329. The sequence continues at coordinate 4,397 of CAYTNI010000096.1, read as the reverse complement.
CCAGACAGATGCTACGATGGACGAACTGGCACAAAGCAAATTAACAGCTTCCCAACTCATCCTCCGTACCCAGGAGGAGGCCGCTTCTGAGGTGGCCAGAGCCCGCGAAGCTGCCGTCCTGGAAAAAGAAAAACTTGCCATTGAAGTAGCAGAGGCCCGCAGAAGAGGCGCTGAGGAAATTGCCCTCGCACGACATGATCTGGCTTCTGAATTGTCGGCAATTGCCGAAAAAGCATCCGCAGCACGCGAAACGGCAGCCGTAGAAGTGGCAGGAGCCCGACAGCGCGCAGAAGAGGAAATCAACTTAGTGCGTTCCCAAACAGCTGAAGAACGGCAGAAGGCAAGCCAGGAAGCAGAAAATGCCCGATTGGCCGCAGCTGCTTCGGTAGCAGAGGCCAGGGAAAAAGCCACCCTCACCATTCAGGAAATTAATAAACAGGAAGCCGATGCGATAGCTACCGCCCGTCAAAAAGGTGATGCCGAACGCCAGGCTATTGCAGCGGAGGTAGCCGCCGCCAGAGCAAGATCTCAGGCCGAAATCCTTAAAGTAAATCAGGAAAATGCGGAAATCATGGCTGCCGCAAAACAATCACAAGCACAAATCCAGCAACAATCTGCTGCCGAAGTGGCCGCAGCCCGCGAAAGAGCCGCGGCAGAGATAAAAGCCGCTCAGGATTTGGCCTTGTCGCAAATCGCTGAAATTGAAAGGAAGTTGGAAACTTCCCGCGCTCAATTCGCAGAGGAAATCGCCAATGCACAGAAAAATGCTCAGGAACGTATGGCGCAAATCCAGGCAGAGGCCGCTGCAGCTATCGCCGCCGCCCGCGAGAAAGAACAGGCCGCACAAAATGCTACCATTGAGGAGGTCGTCCTATCCCGACAGAATGCCGCCCGTGAAATCGCTGCCGCTCAGGAAAAGGCCGCCCTGGAAATTCAAAAATCCAAGGAAGCAGTTATTATGACTCAGCAGGAATCCTCCAACTCCGTTGCTCAGGCACGCAAAAATGCGGCGGATGCCATAGCACTTGCTCAACAGGAACAGACAAAAATCGTGAGGGAAACCGCAGAAAAAGCTGCCGCAGAAAAACAAAAGCTCGCTGCTGAAATCGCACAGGCCCGCGAAAAGGCCGCTGCAGAACGTGCTACCCTTCAGGCTCAGTTGGCCACAGAAATAAAGACGGCTAGGGAACAGGCTACTAGGGAAAAGGAAAGCCTCGCACTAGACGTCCTCCAGGTTAGGGAAAAATCTGCTGGCGAGGTTGCCCGCTCCAAGGAACTCGCCGCCTCGGAAATTGCTGCCACCCAGAAACAACTCACCATCACTACCACGGAACTCAATGCCCAGCTGGATGCTAAGCGCAAGGAAATGGCTGCCAAAGTGGAAGAGGCCAATTCTAAGGCGCTGGCGCAAATTACTATGGCTCAGGAAAATGCACAACGCGAAGTTGACACGGTGAGAATGGTCGTCACCCAACAACGCGCTCAATTCATCAAGGAAGTGGAAGCAGCCCGGAAACAATCCTTGGACGAAGTGGCCGAAGCCCGTAAAACAGCATCTGAAGCCGTATATACCGCCCGTCAGCAAGCCACAGAGCAGGTAACAAAGGTCAAGGCTGACGCATCAGCCGCAATTTCAGAAGAACAACGAAAACTCGATGCCTCTAAAAAAGTCCTCGCCGATGAGAAAGCACGAATTGACCAGGAAATAGCCGCACTCGAAGCCGCTGAAGAACAAAAAATCAAGGCTATCCGGCTTGAATCTGCCCGACAGGAGGCCAGTTTACTACAAATCAAATCCCAGGTAAAACAAGCAGAGGAAACCCTGAAAAAGCTCCAGGAGGAAATCGAAAGGCGAAGAACAGGCGGCGGAAATTAATGAGAAAGACAAGAAGGACTTCACAAAACAATTCCATTGAAGTTAGAGGAGTCTTCGGTTATTTGGTTGGATTCCACTGTAGGTCTCTAACCTATTCGGATTAATGAAGTATTCCCAAGCCAAGCGGCTGTATTGGGGCGTTCACAATGGAACGCCACTACTTGTGCCCTTTGTGGTAAGAAAAATCCCGGCCGTAATCCTAACTATGCCTGAGTTTCATGTCAATTGGCAACAGAGGCGTTTGAAAGACATTTCAAGATGCCCGATGGGAATAAATTTGCCCGGTTTGAACGCTTAAATATGCGATAATTCAGGCAAAAAAATGATAAAAATCAACACGTCTGTCGTTGGAAATAACCAACTTACAGGCAGAAAAACAAAGCATTATGTTTAGGAAAATTTTAGTTCCGGTAGATTTGTCAGATTGCGCTGCCAATGCGCTGCGATATGCATTGAAATTTGCACGTTTTGTAGGATGCCCTAAACTAACTGTGGTACACGTCTATATGCCCCAGGTAGATTCCGAATTCCCGAATTTTATTCCACCGGCAACAGAATTCACCCGATTTAAGGAAAAGCAGTTGGATGAATTTATGGAGTCAATATCCGAAATTGAAAACGTGTCGGAGATCCATGTTTCCAAAGAAATTTGGCTTGGTTTTCCCGCCGATGAGTTGTTGCGTCGCTCCGGTGAATTTGATGCCATCATCATGAGTACTACTGGAGAAAAGACCATTATGGACAAAGTTTTTGGAAGCGTATCCAGTGCAGTTGCCCAGCGTGCAACTTGCCCCGTTATCCTCGTACCCCCGGATGTAGCATTTCAGCCCATTTATCGGCTACTTTATGCCGGCCGCTTCGAAGCATCTGACCCAAGGGTTATTGAACAGCTGCTGACATTCAATAGTGTGATGAAAGCGCACCTCCATATCGTGCAAGTAAACGCGGAAGGAGAAAAGCAAGTGGATGTGGAGAAAGAAGCTATTTTTACCAGCCTGATGAAAAATGGAGAGCCATCATTCGCCTTTGAACTGGCAGAAATTGAAGGAGATGCTGTCTCTGATGCACTGAGCGATTATGCCATGCAGCGCCGAATTGAGTTGATTGTGCTCGCTACCCGCAAACGTAATCTATTGGAGAGTATATTTCATCAAAGCCAAACCAGGCAACTCCTTAGGATTGCCCGGCAACCGCTGGTGGTCCTGCACCTGCCTGAGTGAAGCTATTATTCAATCCGCACCCGAGGCGCACTCATATTCAGGAATTCGATTTTTCCTGAAGGACTGCTCACCTCAAGCACCATGCGATCTATCTTCCAGGCAGTAGCTTCCTTGAGGACTTTAAAATACCTGGATTCCATCCCCATCAGGTTGGCACAGGTGCTATGAGAAGCAGAAAAATCTGTGATGGATAAATTGCCGTTTTCATCAGCTTCATAATTTGCAGAAAACTGATTGCAGCCACCGGTACCCTTAGCTTTCCCATTGATGAGCTCAAGCGTTACCAGTGTATCCTTATATGGACGGAATTTTTCACCATCGAGTGTAAAGGAAAACATCTTCCAGGTGATGGCCTCGTAAGCAGCAGTAGGAGTAGTGTCCTGAACAGGTTGTGCAATATCTGCTGTATCAACCGCATTGGCTGTTTCTGGCTGAGGCGTATTGGAGGCCGTCTGTTCCGTATTGTCTGGTTGGGAACAACCCCAAATTACCAGGGCAAAAAACATCATTAGGAATATCCGCATGTCAAGTGTTTTTTCGAATATTTAAAAGAATCCGATTCAATGAGGCGCAAAGGTAATATCCGCCAATGAAAATCCCCGCAACCAAACTTCTAAAAAGGTGTCCGAACATGCTATTTACTTCGATGTTTTATTACTAATTTTGCAGCGCCTAAGGCATAAAAGTTCACTCGACCAAATTCCATCACATGGTAGCCAGAAAGAAAAAAGAAGAAAGTGGTTCGGTGCATCCGAAAGATCGCTATTTGTTTTGGTATGATTTGATGCTGCGCATTCGTCGTTTCGAAGAAAAAGCGCTGGTCATGTACGGACAACAGAAAATCAGAGGCTTCTGCCACGTCTATATCGGTCAGGAAGCTGTAGCAGCCGGTATTGAATCTGCTATTCGACGGGAAGATTGTATCGTCACCGCCTATCGCCAACACGGCACCGCCCTCGGGAGAGGTGTCAACTCCCGCGAGGCCATGGCTGAACTTTTTGGAAAAGCTACCGGCATCGTAAAAGGTAAAGGCGGCTCCATGCACTTTTTCTCAGCTCCAAACCACTATTTCGGCGGTAACGGCATCGTCGGGGCCCAAATTCCCATCGGTACGGGTATCGCCTTTGCTGAAAAATACCGCGGCACCGATAATCTCTGTGTCACCATGTTCGGCGATGGCGCTTCCCGACAGGGAGCCCTCCACGAATCCTTCAATATGGCCATGGCCTGGAAACTTCCTGTCCTCTATATTGTAGAAAACAACGGCTATGCCATGGGGACTTCCGTAAGCCGTACCAGTA
>CAYTNI010000095.1:2066-9640 GCA_964439115.1 uncultured Saprospiraceae bacterium | reverse complement strand
CAGGCGTTTTGGTATTTGGATCCAATATTAAAGGGGGCACTTCCTGGTATGCATTTGGAGGGTTCACTTTTCAGCCCTCCGAAATCGCCAAATTTGGTACGGCACTTGCATTGGCGGGGTTTCTCAGCGGTTATAGTGCCAACCTGCGTTTTTTACGAAACCAGATAATTGCCTTTGGGTTGATTGGGTTACCCATGGGATTAATTCTTTTGCAGCCTGATGCCGGTTCTGCGCTGACTTTTCTTTCTTTTTTCATCCTGCTATACAGGGAGGGGCTAACGCCGAGTTATTATCTGGTGGGCTTCTTTTTGGCAGGTGTGGCCTTAGGTAGCCTTTTATTCAACCCTATGTGGATTCCGTTAGTGATTGCTTCCGTGGGGTGTTTTGTGATGGCCAATAATTTTAAGGAACCCAAAAACTGGAGGTATGTGGCCATGGGTTCGGGCATTTTTACTCTCCTGGCGATGTTGTTTAAATTTCCCTGGCTGGGTTTAGGGATATGCCTTTCAGCTTTTTCGGTGATGGCATTCCTTCATTTTGCCCGTTATAATATGCGTCTTTCGGTGATGCTCATCCTCGTGATGGCCATAGGAAGCGGACTTGCATTTTCTACTGATTACGCTTTCAATAACATTCTCAAGCCACACCAGCAGGATCGCATCAACGTCTGGTTGCATCCGGATCGCTGTAATCCACAGGGATCCCTCTACAATCTGCTGCAGTCCAAAATGGCCATTAGTTCCGGCGGAATCCAGGGGAAGGGTTTTCTGGAAGGCACCATGACAAAGATGAATTATGTCCCTGAACAGAGTACCGACTTTATCTTTTGCACCGTCGGCGAGGAGCAGGGTTTTGTGGGAAGTGTAACTGTAATTGGCCTCTTTCTTGCATTTTTGTTGCGCATTCTGTTTATTGCAGAACGGCAGCGCTCCTCGTTTAGCAGGATGTATGCTTATGGCGTTGCGGGGCTTTTATTCATTCACTTTTTTGTCAATATCGGTATGACTATGGGGCTGTTGCCCATCATCGGCATTCCGCTGCCCTTCATCAGTAAAGGAGGTTCAGCACTTATCGGGTTTACCTTGCTTGTTGGAGTATTACTCAAGTTAGACTCCAATCGTTACAGATTATAAAAATCACTATACTTGTTCTCGTTCAATCTTCAATTTACCGACGCAAAATCTGGTGCCCGTGCAGGGTTAATTAAAACTGCCCACGGAGAAATTACCACGCCCATCTTTATGCCTGTAGGCACGGGGGGAACTGTAAAAGCGGTTCACCAGCATGAGTTGCAGTCTCAAATAGAGGCACAAATCATCCTTGGCAACACTTATCACCTGTACCTTCGTCCGGGAGTTGACATCCTTAAAGGTGCCGGCGGATTGCACCGCTTTATGGGTTGGGAAAGGCCTATCCTGACCGATAGTGGCGGATATCAGGTGTACAGCCTCAGCGGGACGCGAAAAATAGCAGAACAGGGGGTCACTTTTGCATCTCATATTGATGGAAGCCGACACGTCTTCACGCCCGAGGCGGTCATGGATATTCAACGCGCTATTGGCGCAGATATCATTATGGCTTTTGATGAGTGCCCTCCTTATCCATGTGATTACCAATATGCCCGCAACTCCATGGAAATGACGCACCGATGGTTACAGCGTTGCATCGAACGTTTTGACCAGACAGATGGGTTGTATGGATACACTCAGACGCTTTTCCCTATTGTCCAGGGAAGTACTTACGAGGATCTTCGCATCGCCTCTGCCGAAACTATCGCAGCAGCAAATCGACCTGGCAATGCCATTGGCGGACTTTCTGTGGGGGAGCCCGAGGAGGAAATGTACCGATTCACAGATTTGGTCTGTCGTATCCTTCCCTACGACAAGCCACGCTATCTCATGGGAGTAGGAACGCCGATTAATATCCTCGAGGCCATTGCTTTGGGGGTTGATATGTTTGATTGTGTCATGCCTACCCGAAATGCCCGGCATGGCGTACTCTACACCGCCGAAGGGGTGATCAACATCAAAAACAACAAGTGGAAAGATGACTACAGCCCTATAGATCCCCACAGCAACAGCTATACAAGTCGGCACCACACCAAAGCTTACCTGCGTCATTTGATTCACACCGGTGAGATTCTTGGCGCTCAAATAGCCTCCCTGCATAACCTCAGTTTTTTCCTTTGGCTGGTAGGTGAAGCTCGCCGGCAGATAATAGAGGGAACTTTTTTGCCCTGGAAAGATAAAATGGTGCAGCAGCTTCGGCAGCGCCTATGAATGCTTACTTTTTTTACTTCCTTCGTACAACGAGAACTTGAGGAATTTGCATTCCAGGGGGCCGTTGAAAAGGGTGATTTTTCGGGAGGGATGTAGCCCTATCTGTTTTAGGGCTTCCAGATTAGCGGATAAAACCCACGCATCATAACCGGCATATCGCTGTTTAAGCATGTCACCTATGCGCTTGTAAAAAAGTGCCGTCTGCTCCACGGGAATTCGCTCATCATAGGGCGGGTTCATCACTACAAGGCCCGGCCCCGGGGGTGGATTCAATTGCTCAAAGGGCATTTTTTGAAGCTGGATTTTTCCGCTGAGGTGTGCCGCGGCTATGTTATCCTCAGCTATTCGCAAAGCGCGGAAATCGCGGTCATACCCCAAAATAGGCGGCCAGTTTATGGTGGTCTGTGCTAATGCCTCACGCCTCACGCGTTCCCACACTTCAGGCTGATAGTCTTTCCATTGTTGAAAGGCAAACTTTTTGCGTTGCCATTGGGGTGGAATACGCCCGGCAAGGAGAGCCGCTTCCAGCACAAGAGTACCCGAACCGCACATGGGGTCAAGGAATGGCCTGTCTGCCTGCCATCCCGTGAGTAAAACCATTCCAGCCGCGAGAATTTCATTCAGGGGCGCCACCCCGCCATGCAATCGGTACCCCCTTCGGTGCAGCGACACGCCGGAACTGTCGAGGGCTACTGTAGCTTTGGTGTCATTGACATGGATATGTACCAGCAAATCAGGGTCATCCACCCGTACATTGGGTCGGCGGCCAGTTTCCTTTCTGAACCGGTCTGCAATGGCATCCTTTGTTTTGAGGGCGACATATTTTGAATGGCGAAGCGTTTCCGACCAGGTTACCGCATCCACCGCGAAGGTGTTGTCAACCTCCATGTATTCCCTCCAGTCTATATCATAAATATGTCGATAGAGCGCAGCCTCGTCTTTGGCGGTGAACTCGGCAATAGGCCTCAGTATGCGAAGTGCCGTGCGCAATTCGAAGTTTGCCCTGTACATGACTTCTGCATTCCCTTCAAAATGCACGGCCCTGGCAGTTTGCCGGATTTCGGCAGCTCCGATATCCTGCAGTTCTGAAGCAAGTACGCCCTCCAGGCCGGCCATGGTTTTGGCAATGAGTTTCATGCAGTTGGTTGAGTGGTTCTTTGAATGGTCTTTTCTAGTGAGCGGATACAAGTCCGCAATAGCTAATAGTCGGTATTATTCCCTACGCCATAGCAGAAGAGAAATCTGCTTTCAAATCTTCCGGATGCTCAATGCCTACAGAAACCCGAATCAATCCATCGGTAATACCGTGTTGCAAACGCAAGTCCTTCGACACATTGATATGGGAAGAGGACGCAGGGTGCAATATCAGGGTATCCACATCTCCCAAAGTAGGAGCAAGTGAACATAGTCGAAGGCGGTTCATAAAGGAAATAGCGGCCTCATAACCACCGGCTAGTTCAAAGCTCAACATACCGCCAAAGCCACGCATTTGTTGGCGAGCCAGTTTATGGTCGGGATGTGAGGTCAATCCCGGATAATTCACACGTGCTACTGCCGGATTTTGCTCCAAAAACTGAGCGAGTTCCATGGCATTTGCACAATGCCGATCCATACGAAGGGTCAGGGTTTTCATGCCGAGGTTGGTGAGCCATGCATCCCAGGGGTTGCAGTTGGCCCCGAGGAGTTTCATTGTCTTGGCCACTTTTTCCTTCATGATGGCGGTATCCCTGCCAATAATTACTCCGGCGATGGAGTTGCCGTGCCCGTTGAGGTATTTCGTGGTGGAATGAATGACGAAATCGGCCCCGAGGCCAAGAGGTTGTTGTAAATAGGGCGTGCAAAATGTATTGTCAATCGCGCTGTAACGACCAAAACGTTTTGCAATAGTGGCAAGTGCAGCCACATCCACGCATGCCAGGGATGGATTGGCCGGAGTTTCAAAATACAGCATTTTGATAGCTGAGTCGGCTTCCATCGTTGCTGCTACGGCATCCAGATTGCGTAGGTCGGTCATTACAGTTTCAATACCGAGCTGAGCGAGCGTTTTTAAAAACAACTCGGTAGTTCCTCCATAAAGATTTCCCTGCGTCAGGATTTTATCACCTGATTTCAAAAGGGAAGTCATCAGCACAGAAATAGCCGCCATGCCAGAGCTACACATCACTCCGGAGGCCTGAATATCAAGCCCGTAAGTTTCTAAGGCGGCTATTTTGGACGCTACTGCATCAATGGTAGGATTTCCGTACCGCCCATAAACGTGCCCCTCCGCTTTTCCGGTGAAAATGTCAATCCCCTGATCAATGGTTTCAAACTCAAAAGAGGAGGTGGCGTAAATTGGCAGTTGATGTGGCTTGGTGGTACGCGGATCCTCGGGATCGTGTACGCACAAGGATTCGAAGGTGATTCGATCGCTCATAATTCCATTTGCGGATTAGATTGCAAAGAAACGCAAAAACACCCATGCGAAACTCTATTTTTGCAAGTCTTTCCGGGTCTTTTTAAGCTTGCTTCAATTATTGTACTTTGATTTCCATCCTCATTCCCATCTTCCAAACTGATGTATATCCTCTCGTGAAGGACCTCGTTCAGCAATGCAGTGCCTGTGCTGTACCTTGGGAAATTATCTGTGTGGACGATGGTTCTGACGCGTATTTCCGGGAAATCAACCAGCGCGTGGCAGAAATACCAGGGGTGATTTACGAAATTCTTCCGCACAACATTGGTCGCGCCGCCGTGCGAAACCTCCTTGCCCGCAAAGCCCAATTCCCTTATTTATTATTTTTGGACTGCGACTCCCGCGTAGTGCTAACGGATTTTCTGCAACAATACATTGCCCGGCTGAAAGACCAAACAGTGCTCTGCGGAGGAAGGGTATATCCGGATAGTCCACCGGAAAATAAGCAACTGCTGCTGCACTGGAAATTTGGGCGAAAAAGGGAGCAGGTTCCTGCTTCACAAAGGTTAGTTCATCCTCATCATGCTTTCATGAGCAATAATTTTGTGGTGCCGCGCTCGCTATTTCTTGCTGTTCAAATGGAAGAACGCCTCATCGGTTATGGTCATGAAGATACGCTGTTTGGTATGGAACTGAGGTCGCGGGGCATCTCCGTAGAACACCTCGACAATCCTCTCGAGCATACAGGACTTGAAACAGCAGATGTACTCCTTCAAAAAAATGATGAGGCCATGCGCAATTTAGCCTGGCTTTTTCAACATGCTGCAATCCCTATACAAACGAAACTCTTAAACCTGGTGCATAAGCTAAGGCGTTTGGGCATTGAAAAGATTACCACAGCCATTCTGCATGTAATGGAACCTGCCTTGCGGGCATTGCTTCGTACCGAACACCCCCCATTATGGGCTTTGGATGCCTACAAGCTGAGCCGTTTATTGTGGTGGCTCAACCTACAAGGGCTTCTTTCCCACAAACCGGACAACGGAAGATAACCCATTGTGATAAAGCCCTTCTTCCAATACAACTTCGGTTTGCTCCAACACTAATTTTTCATAATCGGGGAAGTCCTGTATAATCTCCTCTACCGAGTAGAGCATATCTTCATCCCGGGGGCCACCGGCCTTACCATCCTGGTTGTACCGCAGGTGATCCTTGCTGAATGCCTCTAGAACGATATGACCACCGGGCTTTAACAGTTGATTCCATTGAATGTGGCAAAAATGCTTCAGTGGTCTTGGAAAGTGTGCAAAAATAAGTACGATGGCATCAAAAGAGCTTAAAGGATAGGACAAATTGCGCACATCGGCAACTTCATATTCCAAATCCACCTCGTGACTTTTGGCAAGAGCCAGCGCTTTCTCCCTTCCCGTCTGGCTGTAGTCGAAGGAGCTTACCTGCCATCCTTTGCGAGCAGCGAATACCCCGTTTCGGCCTTCTCCGTCGGCGGGAAAAAGAATGCGCTGCCCAGGTATGTCGGGTAGCCTGGATTCCAGAAATGAATTGGGTTTTGTGCCATAGGCGTACTCAGGCTGTTGATATCGCTCGTTCCAGAATTGTTCCATTTGTTGATAATCTTATTTCTTATCAAACCCGTAGTACCCGGCTTCGGTTGATTCGCACCGTAGAAGGAGGGCTATACTTTCTATAAAATGGAGGATTTGATGAATTATGGGATGCCCGGTTTTGAAGGCAATTGCAGATTGCTAAAGGATTACTTCATAGAGGATGGATGGGATAACCATGCCTCTTTTGTCAAAGCATAGACGTAGTTAAGTTTTGGTGACTCCCCAAAGTAGGCTACAAGTTCTTCTCCGATTTTGGTGGTACCCAATCGGCTGATGGCAATTTGCGAACGCACATTTTCTGCCCCGATGTGGAAGTAAACTTTTGAGACAAATTGGAAAATATAATTCAGCATTAAGGTCTTGACGGTATGGTTGATACCCTTACCCCAGTATGGCCTTCCATAAAATGTATAACCTATGAGAATATGCTCATCTTGAGCGTTATAGTCATAAAATCGGGTACTGCCGATAACCTTACCTCCCGGCTTTTCTATAATTTTGAATGCCCCACCGCTTTTCATGGCGCCATCAAAAAACACCTCGAACACCTCCTTTTTCCAGCGGTCTTTGTTGGGGTGTTGTTCCCAGATTTTTGGGTCAGAGGCTACCTGATACAAATCTTCGAAATCCTCAGCTTCCAATGGTTGGAGGATGACATGTTCATGTTCCAGTGTCGGTTGAATATCGAAGCGCATGGCAAGGCTGCATTTAAGAAGACAATAAAAACACAGTGGGTCGTTTTTGCAAATCCGGCATTGCGGAACTGCGCCACTTTGCCACGGGCATACACCGTATAAACTGGGTAGGCAAGGTCAAATCACAGGCCACTCCAAAGTAAACCGAGTGGTGGAGCACTTTCATTGCTGTTTCCATGACCTGGGCATTGCGGTATGGCGCTTCAATAAAAAGCTGTGTTTGTTCGAATTTCAATGCGGCCTGTTCAAGCCGTCGAAGGTCTTTTTCCAATTCAGGGCGTTTGGCCGACAGATAACCATGGAAGGTAAAGGACTGGCCGTTCATTCCGGAGGCCATCAGGGCCAGCACGATGGAGGAAGGGCCTGCCAGGGGTACTACTTCAATCCCTTGTTGATGAGCCAGCCTGACCACAGCAGCACCGGGATCGGCAATGCCGGGACAACCGGCTTCCGACAATAATCCGATGTCATGACCTTCCATCAAGGGTTGCAGGAATACCGCCAGTTCCCGGTATGACATATTTTTCTCCAATTCGAATACCGTCAGAGACTGTATGGGCCTGGGCGGGTTGGTGGACTT
>CAYTNI010000095.1:0-1966 GCA_964439115.1 uncultured Saprospiraceae bacterium | reverse complement strand
GCCGAACGTGTGAAAACCGCAATCGTTCCGGTTCCATCGGTGATGTTTTTGCTGCCGTTGTAGGTACCTGTTGCCGTAAATGTCGCATTATTGACCCGCACGAGTGTGGACTCCCAGTTTTCGCGGTTGGCCAAAATTTCTGCTATGGTAGCCACGCGGGGCGTGGGTAGCGTGCCGCCGGCAACTCGGGAGGCATTGGCATTGGGCACATTGTTGATTTGAAGAAGGCCGTTAAATTCAGAAAGCTCCATGCCGCCAATATTGATTACCAAAGAATCGCCCAGATTGAAGGTATGGTCGGCAGTGAATCGCACGACAATACCTGCATTTTCCTGTTGAATCACCAGATTGCGGGTTGTCCAGTTGTTGTTGACGCGATCACTGATGACGACGCCGCGTACTTCTTTATTGGCCGGAGCAGAGGTGGTGCTCCCAGTGAACAGGGCGCGAACCTGTGCAATGCTCAGCAGATCTCCGGTGCCACCGCCACCCCCACCGCCACCGGCCACTACGTCGGCCTGGGTGCGAATAATCAGCTGTGGCGAATCAAACTGAGAGACGATGCCGGTAACACTGACGGAGCCCGAAGGATAACTTTGACCGGAAAAGGTAGCTGCGCTGCGCGTGAACATCACAATACTGCCGGAGCCGTCATTAATATTGACACTGCCGTTGTAGGTGCCGGAGGTGCCACCGCTGAGGGTGGCGCCTTCAATTTTCACCAGTGTAGATTCCCATGCCTCCTGATTGGCATTAACCTGAGCCACGGTGGCAATTCGGGGAGTTGGCAAGGTGCCCGCACCTTTGGATACGGCTGCTCCAGCTGGTACGTTATTTAGTTGGAGTAATCCACGGAATTCAGAAAGTTCAAGTCCTCCTACAGCGATTTCCACGCGTTCGCCAATGGAGAAATTGTGGGTTGCGGTAAAGCGTACGGCGATGCCCGCCGTGCCGTCCTGAATAACCAGATTCCTGCCGTCGAGATTACCTGCAGCACGGTCTGAAATCACCACACCCTCGATAGATTTTCCCGAGGGGCCTGAAGATGCTCCACTGGAAAATAGACTTCTCACAGATGCGATGGTCACGATATCACCGCCGCCGCCGCCACCGCCGCTTCCGCAGCGAGCACTGCTCATCTGAACGTCGGTTAATTCCCGTATGAAGAGTTGTTTGGTAGTGCCGAATACCGTGTAAATACCGGTAATAGAGCCATTTCCTTTCGGGGTGAGATCTACGGCGAAGGTGGCAAAACCGCTGGTACGCACGGTAATGGTATTGCCGTTGCAATCCTGTAGGGTGCGGTTGAGGGTGCGCTGGCCGGCAGCATCGGCGAAATATTCTGCGGTATCGACAGGTGCAAATTCTACATTTTCAAATCTGACTAACGTGCTGATATCGCCAGCAGTGAGTGCGTTGATGGCTTTCACCTTTGGTGCGGGCTCTACGCCTTTTTTACCGCGGAAGATGGAAGCGCTGGTATTTACAATATTGCCGAGCCGAACTGAGCCATTTTCGCTGTAGGTGTAGCCACCGAGCTGCACAATTCCATTATTGCTGCCGAGTACAAGGCCTTTGCATTTGATGTAAATTTCCCTTCCGATAGGAAAGAAGTTATAGGCATTGGCAATGCTGTGCCGCACTTCAATTCCGCCCGTTTCATCTTGTAGCACAAAATTTTGATAAAAATTACCGGAGCGGTCATCGGCTACTACAACGCCTTTAATGATAATTTCATCTTCGATAGCGGCGAAGGTGGCAGGTGGCACCAGGCGAGCCTTGAGCTGAGCAATTGTCGTATTTTCGGTAAGGCCGGGGTCTTCCCCTTCGAGGGGTGGTTCGTCAAAGGTAAGGTCAACACAACCACTTAGCGCCAAGAGCGAAGTGGCCACAAATCCTGTGAAAATAAGGCGAAGAAAATTGGACATCATACGATTTTTTACAATTTAACGGCGTTGTGATAACG
>CAYTNI010000094.1:0-9740 GCA_964439115.1 uncultured Saprospiraceae bacterium | reverse complement strand
CATGCCGAGTTCAGGCCACTGCAACAGGATATTATCAACTCCGTGCTGGAAGGTCATGATACTCTTGCTCTGCTTCCAACCGGGGGCGGCAAATCCGTCTGTTTCCAGGTGCCCGGTCTTGTATTAGATGGTGTCTGCCTGGTCATTTCCCCTCTAATCGCACTGATGAAAGACCAGGTCTATAACCTTCAAAAACGCGGGATAAAGGCCGAAGCAGTATTCTCTGGTATTCACCCCAAAGCAATTGACCGAATTTTTGATAATTGTGCATACGGACATATAAAATTTCTCTACCTGTCGCCTGAAAGACTAACCACCGATCTAGCCAAAGCACGCATCGCCAACATGAAAGTCAATTTGATTGCCGTTGACGAAGCACACTGCGTTTCCCAATGGGGATATGATTTCCGCCCGCCCTACCTTTTGATTCCTGAACTGCGCACCATTCTCCCCAACGTTCCCATCCTTGCGCTCACCGCTACAGCAACGCCGGATGTAGTATTGGATATCCAGGAAAAACTTGCTTTCCGGAAGCCCCGTGTTTTTCAAAAAAGTTTTCAACGCAGCAACTTAGCATACGTCGTCCGTGAAACCGAAGGAAAAGAAGAACAATTAGTAGATATCATTCAAAAAGTACCCGGAACTGGCGTGGTCTATGCCAGAAACCGAAAAAAAACCCAAGAGTTAGCCAAACTACTCAATCAAAAGGGCATTTCTGCTGATTTTTACCACGCGGGGCTCGCCGCAGAAACCCGCTCCCAAAAACAAGAGGCCTGGATTTCGGGGAAAACCAGAATCATGGTCAGTACAAATGCCTTCGGAATGGGCATTGATAAACCGGATGTAAGGGTCGTTGTCCACATGGATCTCCCGGATAGCCTCGAAGCTTACTTCCAGGAGGCAGGAAGAGGAGGAAGAGACGGTAAAAAAGCATTTGCCGTATTACTATATAATGGTGGGGATAAAAAAAATCTGCTTCATCAGCTTGAGTCCTCTTTCCCGCCACTCGTTTATGTCCGCCAGGTCTATCGCGCACTGGGGAGTTTTTTCCAAATCGCCATCGGCTCCGCTAAAGGGGAAAGTTTTGATTTCGACCTGGCGCGATTTTGTGAAAACTTTAAACTTGACCTCACAAAAACATACCACTGCCTCAAAATTCTGGAGTATTCCGGATGGATAACCATCTCTGATGCCGTGTGGACACCCTCTTCTCTCATGATACTGCCCGACAAAGAAACACTTTACGACTACATGCTCAAAAACCCTCGCCTTGATATTATCCTAAAGGCCATTCTTCGTTCCTCACAAGGCGCTTTCCAGCACCATGTTCAAATCAGAGAAGAACACCTGGCCGGCTTTTTAAAAATCTCCACCGAATACCTCCTCCAGGCATTGGTGATTATGCACAAAGAGGGTATCATTGATTACCGCCCCCGTAAAGATCAACCTCAGTTGTGCTTTCTAGAAGAACGACTCGACCCTGCAAACCTGACTTTTGATGTAGAGCGCTACCAGTTCCTACAACAAAGGGCTTCTCAAAGAATTCAGGGCGCCATCTCCTATGCGGAAGGTGCTCATTGCCGAAGCCAGGCATTACTCTCCTACTTCGGAGAATCAGACAGCCAGCCCTGTGGCATTTGCGACTACTGCCTGGAACGCAAAAAGCAAATCCTTCACCAAAATTCCATTGAGCCACAACTGAAGAAAATCAGGCAGCATCTGATGACACAACCGATGTCGCTAAATGCACTTGCTGCCACATTCCCTCCACACCTGCAAGAACAGGCTGTAGAAGCACTGGAATATCTCCTCGACGAAGGTCAGGTGAAGGAAAATAACGGTATATTGTCTTGGAACGCCTGAATCCAGCTAAAAAACCAAGGCGTATCATCGCCGCAGTAACCAATGACCTGGTGCAGGACCAGCGCATGCACCGCATCTGTACCTCTTTAACCGATGCAGGCTATCAGGTTATGCTCGTTGGAAGAACCTATAGCAAACAATTAACCAATCCCCCAACCATACAACACCCCGCATACTGGCGCCGGCTAACCTGTGTTTTCCGTCGAGGTGTCTGGTTTTATGCAGAATTCAACCTCCGTTTGTTTGTTTTCCTATTGCGACATCCCTTTGATGCGGTTTGCGCCGTGGATACTGACACCCTGCCAGCCTGTTTTCTGGCTTCCCGCTTAAAAAAAAGGCCTTGCGTGCTCGATGCTCATGAGTATTTCTCGGAAGTACCCGAATTAGTAAATCGCCCTTTCATCAAATGGTTCTGGGAGACTCTAGCTTCATGGATGATTCCCCGTATGCAATTCGCTTATACGGTTGGCCCAATCCTTGCCAAAGCGCTTTCCAAAAGATATGGTATCCCTTTTGAAGTTATCAGAAACGTTCCCAGGCGGCGCAACAATACTGAAATGACCAGCCATCCGCAAACACCGCTCATTCTCCTTTATCAGGGCATGCTCAACGAGGGTCGAGGCCTTGAAGCGCTAATTCAATCGCTCGCTAAACTGGAAAATGTTCAGCTATGGATTGCCGGTAAAGGTGACAAAGAAAAATCCCTATCAGCTCAGGCTGCGCCTTACATAGCGACCGGAACCATAAAGTGGTGGGGCTTTTTACACCCCGATGAATTGCAGTCGCTTACTGCAAAAGCCGATATTGGGATCAATTTATTAGAAAACAAAGGGTTGAGCTACAGGTATTCCCTGGCCAATAAAGCTTTTGACTACATCCAGGCCGGCATTCCCTCCATCCAAATGGACTTCCCGGAATACCTACATCTCCAGGAAAAGTACGGGGTATTTCAATGCATTCCCAACCTGGAGCCCGACACCATTGCTGGTGCCATCCGCTATTTACAGGAAAATCAGGAAGCGTATCGGCACCTTCGCGAAAACTGCCTCCAAGCAGCCACAGAATTGAATTGGGAACTTGAATCCCAGAAGCTTATTCAAATTTATGAACGGATTTTTAACATCCATCCTTCTCTTTGAAATTCCGCAAAAAAATATACCTTGCGCAAATAATTTTCCATCATGGCATCCGACGCAATGGTTACGGCAACTACTGCTGTGCTCGCCGCTTACGCAGGCCTCATCCTTTTCTTTGTCATTCGCGGTGCACTACGCACCAAATCCATTTCAGACTATGCGGTGGGCAGCATTCATTTTTCGCCCATCGTAGTTGGCTTATCACTCGCTGCCTCAGTTACCAGTGCGGCCACTTTCATCATCAACCCCGGTTTTATTGCCCTTTATGGATTGAGTGGTATTCTTGCACTGGCGGTGGTATTGCCCATCGGACTTTTCTTTTCCTTAGTCATTCTCACGCGTAGCTTTCGCAAGTACGGGCAATCCGTCAAGGCGCTCACCATGGCACAGTGGATTGGAACACGATACGGCAGTAAGTACTTTGCCTTGTTTTTTGCTTTTCTATCGCTCCTGCTGTTGACTTTTATAGTGTTAATCTGCGTGGGTATGACCAAGGTAATGGCCAATGCGCTTAATGTAAAAGAGTTGTATGTACTGATTGGCATGGTCGTTTTCGTTTTTGGATATATGATGTTCGGCGGCGCCAATTCTATGGTTTACACCAATACCATTCAGGCTGTACTCATGCTGGTAGTGGCTTTTATCCTACTCGGATCCGGTTATGAGCATTTCAAAAATGGAGTTGATGGTTTTATGGCTAAGCTTGAAGCTATTGATCCCACTCTAATCGCAGTTACCAACCCATCCAGTCCGCTGTTTAGGGATTTTTTTGAAATTGTGATCTGTAACTTAATCGTAGGCGTGGCTATCGTCTGCCAACCACATATACTTACCAAAAGTCTGCTGTTGAAAAATGAAAAGGATGTCAATAAATACCTCATCACCGGCATTGTGGTCGAGATGATTTTTTTCTCTGTAGTCATTGCAGGGCTTTATGCACGGATATCTTTTCCCGACTTGATGGTGAACGGGCAAAAAATTAATATGGACAGTATAATTCCATCTTATGTGGTTGCTGAATTTCCTGTTTTTGTAGGTATTCTCGTCATCATGGGATTATTATCAGCTGGGTTATCCACGTTGGAAGGCTTAATTCAGTCATTGTCCACCACCATTACGAACGACATTGTTGCTCCTTTGGGAGGCTTTGACAAGGAGGTTGCTACTGATGCCCGCCGGCTGGTATGGTTGAATCGTCTGGTAATCATATTACTTGCTGTGGCTTCCATATTAGTGACAAAGTACCAGCTTGAAAATCCAAATCTTAGTGTGGGTATTTTTGCACAAAACGGCGTTTACGCCTTTTTTTCAGCAGCTTTTATGCCTGTCTTAATAGGAGTATTTAGAAAGGATACACCTAAATGGTCCGCTATCGCCGCTTCCGTCACTGCCGTGGTGGTACACTTCAGCGTGTATTACATGGGTATTACACCTTACATGCAAGGCGAGGTGCGCAACCCTGCCATTGCTGCAGCTTTGGCCATTATTTCATCAGCTTTGGTGGGTTCAGTCAGCCTGTTCTTTTTTCAGAAAAAGACCGAAAACCTGCAGGCAGGGGTTTAGCTTTGCAGCAGCTAATATCCAAAACTATGTTGGAATGGGTCTATCCGTTTCCTGTGCGCATGGCGCATTTGTCCAATGCCATTTCTGTAGCATACACCGACCTTGGTGAAGGGCCACAAACTTTGGTCTTTCTGCATGGGCTTGGCAGTTACCTCAAAGGTTGGCATAAAAACCTCGAAACTTTGCAAGAGGGTTTTCGTGGTATCGCCCTTGATTGTCCCGGCTATGGCAAGAGCACCAAAGGAAATTTGCCTTACGGAATGAAGTTCTTTGCACAAATCGTGGAAGAGTTTATTCACTCCCTTAGATTGAAAGACGTCGTATTGGTCGGCCATTCTATGGGCGCCCAGGTGGCCATAACGCTTGCTGCAACCCGACCGGCATTTCTACAAAAACTCGTGCTGATTGCTCCTGCTGGTTTTGAAACGTTCTCCTCCAGGGAAAGGGAATGGTTTAGCCGCCTTTACTCCCCTATTCTACTAAAACAAATTACTAAAGATCAATTAATTAGAAATTTTGAAATTAATTTCTATCAATTCCCGGATGATGCCAGATTTATGATTGAGGACAGGCTTGCCATGCTTGGCACCGCAGAATACGACCACTTTTGTGAAATGATTCCCCTATGCGTTCAACGCATGCTCCAAGAACCTGTTTACGATTTACTACCCGAGATAAATATACCCACTCTGGTCTTATTTGGAGAAAACGACCTATTAATACCAAATAAAATTCTACATCCGTTACAAAGTACTTTTTCTATCGCATGTAATGGAACGGCAAAGTTGCCCTATGGAAGATTAGAAATGCTCCGTCCTTGCGGTCATTTCCTGCAATGGGAGTGCGCCTTGGCGGTGAATCGCTCTATCCGAAATTTTTGCCTGGAAAACTGATTCAACCAGGCAAAATGGACTTAACTTTTGCTAAGGCTCGATCAATCCCTGATACATCCTTGCCACCCGCTGTGGCAAAAAACGGTTGTCCGCCGCCGCCGCCCTGGATTTCTTTAGCCAGATCCCTGACCATATTCCCTGCGTGAAGCCCTTTATTCTCTACCAAGGTCTGACTGATTATCACCGTCAGCAAAGGTTTTTCTGCAGCTACTGCACCGAGCACAATTACACAAGGTGACAGTTCCTTTTCCAACTGATAAGCCAAATTTTTGATGGCTCCTGCATCCTGGACTGGCACCAATGCGCTCAGTAGCGAAAATCCATTCATTTGCTCGGCACTGGACACTAAACCCACTTTCAGAGATGCTGCCTGCTCAGCTACCAAACGTTCAATTTCTTTGCGAAGTAACTTATTCTCTTCCTGCAATGCATTCACCGCACCAGCCAGCCCCCTGGGGACTTTCAACAAACTGCGAACTGCATCCAGCTCCTCTAGTTCTTTACCGAGCCATTCCTCTGCACCGATTCCCGTAACAGCTTCAATTCTACGGATACCTGCGGCTACAGCGCTTTCGCCTACAATGCGGAACTGTCCAATCTGACCCGTGGAACTCACATGGGTTCCTCCGCAAAGTTCCCTGGAAAAGTCCTTGTCAAAAGTAATTACCCGCACTTCTTCGCCGTATTTTTCGCCGAAAAGCATCATGGCCCCCAGCCCTTTAGCTTCTTCAATGGGAACACCGCGATTTTCCTCCAGTGGTATGTTCTCGCGAATTTTGTCATTGACCATGCGCTCAATAGCCTTTAACTCCTCCTCACTCACCTTTTGAAAATGAGAAAAATCAAATCTCAGGCGTTCGGGCGTAACATCCTGGCCCTTTTGCAGGGCGTGGGACCCCAAAATGCGGTGCAATGCGGCATGCATCAGGTGCGTAGCAGAATGATTACCTGAAACAGCAGCACGTTTGTCGGGATTTACCCGTGCCGTAACGGCAGCAAGGGCTTGCTTAGGCAATTTATGGACGATATGAACAATCAGGTCGTTTTCCTTTAAGGTGTCCAACACGGCTATTTCTTCATCGCCGACGAGGAGCGAACCCGTATCTCCGGCCTGCCCGCCACTCTCCGCATAAAAAGGCGTACAGTCCAGCACAACCTGAAACTGATCCTTTCCTTTGACCTTAACCGTACGATATTTGGCAATCCGGGTATTTTCTACATAGAGGGTGTCGTATCCCACAAATGACTCCATTCCAGAGCCTTGAGGTTCTCCCACCATCGTCCAGTCGCCAACCTCCTTTTGCGCATCAGCGCGGGAGCGTTGTTTTTGAACCTCCAGGGCTTTTTCAAAACCTTTTTCATCTACGACCAGACCTTTTTCCGAAGCCATCAAACGAGTAAGATCAATTGGGAATCCAAAAGTATCGAGCAGTTCAAAAGCGTCCTCTCCCTTGATGACGCCGGAAGCAGTGTCTAAGCTTTCAAAGCGGCGAATACCATTATCCAGCGTATGCAAAAAAGCGTTTTCCTCCCCTTCGATAATTTTTCCAATCTGCTCCTGCTGTGCTTTCAACTCCGGGAAAATATCTTCATACCATTCGGCCAATACCGGAATGAGTTTGTGAAGGAGTGGCGTTTTGATATCCAAAAACGAATAATAATATCGCACTGCTCTGCGCAAAATTCGGCGCACGACGTACCCGGCGCCATTGTTGCCCGGTAATTGTCCGTCAGCAATGGTAAATGCCACAGAACGAATATGATCTGCGATAACGCGCATGGCGATATCTGTCTTTGCCTCGCGATCATAGGAACCTTTGTACTTTTTCCCACTTTCCAGCTCTACAAAGTGGATTACCGGGGTAAAAATATCTGTATCATAAGTATATTTTTTCCCTTGTAATACCATAGTGAGGCGCTCAAACCCCATTCCTGTATCCACGTGCTTTGCCGGCAATAGCTCGAGAGAACTGTCCGCCTTGCGATTGAACTGTATAAATACATTGTTCCAGATTTCCACCACCTGCGGATGGTCTTTATTCACCAATTCCCAGCCCGGAGTTTTGGCCCTTTCCTCATCGCTGCGTAAGTCCACATGGATTTCCGAACAAGGGCCACAGGGGCCCGTATCTCCCATTTCCCAAAAATTGTCTTTTTTATTGCCGTAAAGAATATGCTCTCTAGGCAGAAAACGCAGCCACAACAGGAGCGACTCGTCGTCCCTGTCAAGTTTTTCCTTTTCATCTCCGCCAAAAACAGTAGCATACAACCGATCCTGGGGAATACCAAAGACCTCATGCAACAGTTCCCATGACCATGCGATGGCTTCATCCTTAAAATAGTCGCCTATACTCCAGTTGCCCAGCATTTCAAACATGGTGTGATGGGTGCCGTCATACCCCACATCCTCAAGGTCATTATGCTTTCCTGACACGCGCATGCACTTCTGTGTATCCGCAATTCTTGGATTATCTGGCGTCTTGTTACCTAGGAAAAAGTCTTTAAACTGGTTCATGCCGGCATTAGTGAACATCAGAGTGGGATCCTCCCGATTCACTATGGGCGCTGATGGTACAATTTTGTGGCCTTTCGAAGCAAAAAACTTCAGGAAAGTACTTCGGATTTCGCGAGCGGTCATCATGTGGATATGAATTAAGCAATTGCGGCGCAAAAGTAGGGGTTTTTAGGGGATTAGCAGGAAAAAATAGCACATCTTACAATTCTGGAACTTCCTGGCGAAGTGCCTCCAAAATCTGCAAGAAGGTTTCTGTACCCCGGGCTCCGGATACGACGTACTTATTTTGAAAAACGAAAAATGGAACGCCACTCAACCCAACCTGACGGGCCTGATAGATATCGTATTGCACATCCTCCAGAAAATCATCGCGCTTCAACATCTCGGAAACCTCCACTTTGTCAAGTCCAATTTCTTCCCCTAACAAGGCAAGAGTTTCGAGATTACCTAAATCCTTTGCCTCTGTGAAATGAGCTGCAAAAAGCGATTCCCCGGCATTCTCCTGGAGGCCATGCCGCTGCGCAAAGTGCATTAACCTGTGTGCATTGAGGGAATTGGCCATTACGGCTTCCTCCATCCGAAAATCGAGGCCTACGCTTTTAGCCATCTCCGATACGTTAATGGTCACTTGTCTCACCTGCTCCAAGGTCCAGCCTTTTCGCTCGGCGAGGTAATCTAAAGCCTTCTGACCGACTTCCGGGCGGGCCTCCGGATCAAGCTGAAAGCTGCGCCAGTGCACATCAACCTGAGCCTGATGGCCAAAGCGGCGGATTGCCTCTTCAAATTGGCGCTTGCCGATATAGCAGAAGGGGCAAACATGGTCAGACCAGATTTCTACCTGAATGGAATACATTATGAACTCGGCTGAAGATCCTTGTAAAATGCTCCCTCGGAGATGCGGGCATAATTTCCTGCGAGCTTGCGATATGCCTCGTAGGACTGATAAACCTCGGCTGCGAGAGTACTTTGTTCTGTAATTTCCTTAATGACCTCAGTGGTATAAGCGCGAAGTCTTTCCACAATCTCGGGTGTAAAAGCTCTTATCTCGAGACCTTTTTCCATCATCTCCGAAAGCGCAATGGCATTGCGGGTTTCCATTTCCGAAAGGCACCAGTGACCGGCTGCCATAGCGGAGATTCTGACTATTTCACGAAGGTCGGCGGGAAGCTCCTCAAATTTATCTTTATTGACAAAGAATTCGAGCATGGTACCCGGCTCCTGCCAACCCGGATAATAGTAGTATTTGGCTATTTCGTGAAATCCCATGAGTTGGTCATGGAAGGGGCCAAGCCATTCCGTAGCATCAATTACGCCGCGTTCCAGGCCGGTGTATATTTCTCCACCGGCAAGCAATATAGGCGCCCCACCTGCTTTTTCCAGTACGCGCCCGCCAAGTCCGGGAATGCGCATCTTGAGCCCCTTGAGGTCTTCTACCTTGTCAATGGCTTTGTTGAACCATCCCCCCATTTGAACGCCTGAGTTACCTCCGGGAAAAGGGATTAGGTTGTAGCGCTCATAGAAACGCTCCCAAAGTTGCAGACCGCCCCCGCTATAAAGCCATCCATAGGCTTGTTGGGCATTCATGCCAAAAGGAATGGTTGCAAAAAAAGAAGATGCCGGATCTTTGCCCGCCCAATAATAAGCCGCGCCATGACCAATCTCCGCCACACCGTCGCGTACCGCATCAAAAGCCTCCAGAGCCGGCACCAACTCCCCTCCTGCAAAGACCTTGATTTCCAGCCGGCCTCCCGACAAGGCGTTCACCATTTC
>CAYTNI010000093.1:4822-9872 GCA_964439115.1 uncultured Saprospiraceae bacterium | reverse complement strand
GGCAAACTGGAAGCCTTTTACGAAAATAATAAAGCCCAATATCAGCTGGAAACGCCCATAATGCGCTGTTTTTTTATCAAGGTTCCCTTACCGGTTTATAAAGACGTGGAACTTCGTAGTCTTTGGAACAGCGACAAACCTGATGATTTCCAAAAACTGGTGCGTTACTGCTCAGAATTTGCCGAGGCTCACCTGCTGGAAGCAAATAGCTGGCATAAGATGGAGGATATTGCCGCAGAATTACCTCCAGGAACGCTGACTGCCGACAATCTTGGGTTCAGAAAGGAAATTACCCTTAAAGATGACCAATTTGAATACTATCTTCGTATGTTGGAGTGGAAAAACCAACAAGACATCGCGCCGTTGAGTTATATTGAAGACCAGGCTCGACGTTTTATCCTTCGCAGCCGCATTGACCAGTTGCTGGAGAACAAGAAAGATGAAATGTACGAGCTGGAACTTCGCCGGGGCAACGTCGAAATTCTTAGCAAGTGAATCCCCTAATTTTTAAATTGAAAAGCGTTTTATGAAAAATATTCTGATCACCTGTCTTTTTCTTTTTCCGGTTGCTGTCTTTTCCCAGACCCGTTCCGTATTGGATAAAGTAGTGGCTGCAGTGGGCAGCGAACTGGTTTTACTATCTGACATTGAGGAGCAATACGCTTATCTAGAAGCGCAGCGCGGAGGTCTCCCTCCGGATGCGCGATGTGCAATTCTAGACAATCTCATGCTGGGCAAGCTCATGCTCAACCAAGCCAAATTGGACAGTGTGGAAGTTACGGATATAGAGGTTGAAACCGAAATCACAGCAAGGATTGACCGCATTCTTGGTTACATGAATAATGATGTGAATGCCTTTGAGGCGTACTATGGCCAAACTATTGCGGAAGTGAGGGAGCAAATGCGGGAAGACCAGAAAAACCAGATTCTAACCCAGCGGATGCAAACGGAGGTACAAAGTAAAATTACCATTACCCCTTCTGAAGTGAAGGCTTTTTTCAATCAGATTCCCAAAGACAGCCTCCCTTACTTTAATGCGGAGGTTGAAGTGGGTGAAATTGTATATAAGCCCAAAATCAATGAAGATGAACGCCAAAAAGCCATGTCAAAGCTGGAGGGTATTCGCCAGCGCATAGTGGACGGAGGTGAAGATTTTGCTGCACTCGCCAAAAAGTATTCTGACGACGGCTCTGCGAGGGGCGGCGGTGATCTTGGATGGACCAAGCGCGGGGCATTTGTACCCGCCTTTGAAGCCGCAGCTTATAACCTGGAAATAGGAGAAATTTCGCAGGTGGTTGAATCGGAGTTTGGGTTTCACATTATCCAACTCCTGGACCGCAGAGGCAACACCATCCATACCCGGCATATTTTGGTTAGACCTGTAATTACTTCAGCGGATTTGGATTTGGCCTACAATTTACTGGATTCCATAGCAACCCTGCTGCAAATGGATTCGCTCAACTTTTCCTTTGCGGTCAAGCGGTATTCAGAGAAGGATGTGCAGAGCTACAACAATGACGGGCGAATGGTAAACCCTGCCAGTGGAAATACCTTCTTTCAGGTCAATGAACTCGAGCCGGATATTTATTTCGCCATCGACACACTTGAAGTTGGAGGATACTCCAGACCCTTCGAATTTACAGGGCCGGATGGTCAAACTTACTTCCGCATCGTGATGCTACAGTCTCGCACATCTCCCCACCGCGCCAGTCTGGCTCAGGATTATTCCAAAATTATGAAAGCGGCTACGGAAGCCAAGAAAAATGATTACCTGTCAGAATGGATCACAGAGAAAATTGGCTCCTCTTATGTCTTTATTGACCCAAATTACAAAACTTGTCCGGAATTACAAAAATGGGATTCCAGTCTCGGAAGCAGATAATACAATAACTTCTAACCATTTTTACTGGATTTTATTTTCTTTGTGTGCGGTTGGTCACACAATCCGATGACAAAAGTCATTTATTTTTGCTTTGCAATTGATTTCCTATTGAACACCACCAAAATTTTTAAACTGCAATCCATGAAAGTCGAACAAATCTACACAGGCTGCCTTGCCGAAGCGGCTTACTACATTGAAAGCGAAGGCGAGGCGGTAATAATTGATCCCTTGCGGGAAACTCAACCTTACATCGAGAAGCTTCAAAAAGAGGGTGCTACACTCAAATATATTTTCGAAACCCACTTTCACGCAGATTTCGTGTCAGGTCATTTAGACCTTGCACAAAAAACCGGTGCTACTATCGTTTATGGCCCAGGCGCTCAAACGGAGTTTGAAAAGTACGAAACCAAGGATGGAGAAGAAATCCATGTTGGCAAAGTAACCTTTAAAATTTTGCACACGCCGGGACACACTCCCGAGTCCACTACCTTTCTTTTACGCGATGAGTCTGGAAAAGACTATGCCATCTTCACCGGGGATACCCTGTTTATAGGAGATGTTGGCCGCCCGGATTTGGCTCAAAAGGCAGGTTCAGTGACACAGGAAGATCTTGCAGGCTGGTTGTTTGACAGTCTTCGCAACAAGATTATGCCCCTGTCTGACGAGGTTTTGGTATATCCTGCGCATGGAGCAGGTTCCGCCTGTGGTAAAAATATGAGCAGTGAAACCTGGGATACCCTCGGCCATCAAAAAGCTACCAACTATGCCCTCCGGGCGGATATGTCCAAGGAGGAGTTTATTGCAGAGGTTACAGCAGGGCTTGCACCTCCGCCCCAATATTTCGCTAAGAATGCCATGCTCAATAAAAAAGGTTACGGCAGTTTTGATGATGTACTCCGTCGTGGCGCCGTAACTCTCAGTCCGGCAGAATTCGAGCTCCTGGTGGAAAGTGAGGGTGCGCTCATTTTAGATACGCGACATGAGGATATTTTCCGGAACGGATTTATCCCCGGTTCAATTTTTATTGGGATTGACGGCGCTTTTGCACCATGGGTTGGTTCTCTTATCGTGGACTTGCAGCAGCCCATCGTCATCCTTGCGCCGGAAGGCCGCGAACAGGAGGTGGTGACCCGCCTTGCCCGCGTAGGCTACGACAATACCCTTGGATTCCTCTACGGTGGCATCGAAGTATGGAAAGCATCCGGAAGGCCCGTGGATACCATCGAATCAGTCTCTGCTACCGAACTTCATCTGCGGATGAAAGCGGGTGCCGTGGATCACCTCTTAGATGTTCGAAAGCCTACAGAATACCTTTCCCAGCATGCGGTAGATGCGGAAAATTTCCCCTTGGACTTCATTAACCAAAACATGAACCGCCTGAATCCTCGTGAGAACTACTACGTGCAGTGCTTAGGTGGATACCGTTCTATGATTACGGCTTCTATCCTGAAGGCTCGTGGGTTCAAAAGTGTAGTGGATATCATAGGTGGCTGGCGCGAGGTAGAGATATCTGAAATACCCAAAACAGATTGGGCCTGCCCAACTACCATACCACAGGATGTCATTGACCAGGCTATGGCGGCAGTAGCCTGACTTAGCCACCACGCATAAATCTTTTCAGCCCGGCCACTCTTGTTTGTTTGGCCGGGCTGATTTTTTATTCCTGTAGCTTATCGCCGAAGGCCAAATCCCCGGCATCGCCGAGGCCTGGCACGATGTAGGCCCTTGCAGTTAGCTCCTCATCAATGGCAGCCGTCCAAATATCGGCTTTGGGAAATAATCTTTTAATGTGTTCAATGCCCGCCGTACTGGCCAGCACGGAAGCAAAATGAATTTTGGCGGGAGAGCCGTAAAGCAATAATTGCTGTGCCGTAAGCGCCATGGAAGACCCCGTCGCCAACATGGGGTCAATCACAATCAACACGGTATCATTCAAATTTGGGCACGAGACGTACTGAACATTCACCTCAAAGGTGCCGTCCTGATGATGTCGTCGATAAGCAGAAATGAAAGCGCTTCCCGCCTTGTCGAAGTAATGGAGCATACCGTCATGCAAGGGAACGCCTGCTCGCAGAATACAGGCCAACACTACATTTTGACGAGATAATTTAACGGAAGCGATACCCATTGGCGTTTCTACAGACTCAGCTTCATATCTCAAAGTTTTGCTGATTTCATAAGCCAGTATTTCGCCAATGCGCTCTAGGTTGCGGCGGAAGCGAAGACGGTCTTTCTGGATATGTATATCCCTGAGTTCGGCCATGAACTGATGTACGATAGAGGCGGTGTCGCTTAAATTGTGTACCATGGTGAATGCTTGTTGCTTTACGTACAAAAATAGGTGTTTTTTACCACAGTTTACCTCACGTCAACTTCTGCAGCCATTTTCAGTTGCAGATAAATTTCGCGCCAGGGTCGCCATCCGCCTATGTCGGAGAAAGAGCTATTGTGCCAGAGGGTTGAAAAAACACCTCCCTGGGCCTTTACACGATCTCTAAGCGCCAGGGCAACTTTCAGTCCGTCTGCAGGTTTGAGTTTGAGGTATTGTTTTAGGGTCACATCCATCACCGCAAAGGGAAAAATCATCAGCGAGGTGGTTTGTTCCCGTTCCAGATCATACCACGGGAAGGGAATGGAAATTCCCGCTCTGAATCCTGTAACATCGGCATAACCCATGGAGTAATCGATTTCTATGCCATGGTCTAAAAGCATTCTGTAAGTTTGTGGAAAGTTCAGTCGGAGATAGTGCTGTCGGCTGATGACAGGTTGTTTCCCTGTAATTTGGGTATATCGTTCAATTTCGAGAGCGAGTTGTGCAGGATCAGAACTTGCTTTCCAAGAGGGATGCAGACCCGTTTGATGTGCGCCGTCTAGACGACGAATGAGCTCCCGCCAGATGGGGATTTTGTGGGAAATATTTTTGTCGAAAGCGCCGTAATCGCCCAAATGAAAGAAAAATATGGGGTCAGTATCTGCATTGCGGTGCCAGGTTTCTATATCGGCAAAAGTAAAAAATGGGTCTTCCCTTTTGCCGGCGAGTACATCGCGGCGAAGCCTCAGGGCTTTGAGGTCCCCCTTCAGGGCATCTCGCAGGATACCACCGAATTGAAGGAAAGGCGATTTGTAACGATAGGCCCATGCTTGATCCATATCAAAAGTTTGCTGAAA
>CAYTNI010000093.1:0-4812 GCA_964439115.1 uncultured Saprospiraceae bacterium | reverse complement strand
TGATCACCGGCAACCGACATAAAGGGTAGTAGATAGGCCTTTGTTGTCTTTTTCCAGCCGGGGTAGCGCTCATGGAGGCTGTTTTCCAAAAAGCCGGCCCATTCCTGTACCACTGGTCTATGAATAAACTCCTTGCGATATGCCAGACTGCTCTTACCGGCAAAACGCCCAAGCGCATCGCGTGGCCCCTCCGGATACTCTTCCCAGCGACTCAGCATAAAAAATATACTACTGAAGATGTCAAAGGGAACAGCAGCCGCCTTAGCGGCGGGGAAAAGCAACGGCAAATCCTCCTTCCAGCCAAGTGCCGGAAAGCCTTGCCATGCAACAGTGGGGTCTAAAAAGCCTGAAGCAGGAATGTAAAGCGAAGAGGAGGATGGTAGTGGATGGTAGTGATATGTGATTTTAGGGCCTTGTAATTTTCGAAATTCATCTTCATCATGGCAAAGCAGATAATCCTTTTCCCAAATATGATGAAAGAGCACATGGAGGACGTATTCCAGCCTCGGGCTGCTCGTCTTGCTGTAAACAAATAGTACTTCTTTCATTGCTCAGATAAATATTGCCCAAATTACCAACAAATTGATCATGTAATGAGGTAATTACAAATCTTTCCATGTAATTTTATAGAACAAATTAATTATTACGCTGTCTTACTCCAATCCAGACCACGCCGATGAACAAGTTATTGCCCATTTTTGCCATTGTACTCCTTGCCGGGCCTTTACAGGCACAGCAGGAAACCCCGCGTATTAATTCGCTTGGGGATGAAGCAAAAGGCATCGTATATAATCGGGAGTTTGCAGTTGACTTCAAAATTCACACTCAGGGTTTGGGAGTAGGCGTAAATCTCGGGCGTTTAATCACTTATTACAAAACGCGCTATGTGAACTTCTCCATTACCGAAATCAAACATCCAAGAGAGTATCGGCAGAGTTTTGATTTTAGGGTTCCCGCGGCGGGCAGGGTATCCAGGTCATTTATCTACGGGAAACAAAACCAGCTTTTTACCTTGCACGGAGGCATAGGTGAAAAGCGATATTTTTCAGAAAAAGCCTTAAACAGAGGCCTCGCTGTAGGCGTCAGCTATTCGCTAGGCCCGGCTTTGGGCTTGCTTAAACCCTATTACCTGGATTTGATTCGGTACCAGGAGCCTGATTTTTCCAATTTTTTTGTGCGCAGCGAATCCTACAGCGAAAGCAATGCTGATAAATTTTTGGATATCAACAGTATATATGGTGCTTCAGGTGTTTTGAAAGGCTTGGATGAACTCCGGATTGTACCAGGTGGCCATGCAAAGTTTGCTGTTCACCTGGATTGGGGCGCCTTTGATGAATTTGTCAAAGCGGTAGAAGCAGGCGTCATGCTGGATGTTTTTTTTCAACAAATGCCACTGATGGTGGAAACGCCGCAAACGGAGGAAATGGATAACCAAATGCTCTTCATCAACTTTTTTGTAAATTTGCAACTTGGAAAGCGCAGGTAAATATGATTGAACTTGACGTTGTTGAATCTAAGGAAGCACGCCAGCGAAAGCCGGAATGGCTTCGGGTGAAACTTCCCATAGGGGAAAACTACCGCCATGTACGACAGTTGGTCGATGAATACAAGCTTCATACGATCTGTCAGAGTGGCAACTGCCCAAATATGGGAGAGTGTTGGGGTGCGGGAACGGCCACTTTTATGATTCTGGGAAATACCTGTACCCGCTCGTGCTCTTTTTGTGCTGTGAAAACCGGGCGACCAAACGAATACGATGAAGATGAACCACGCAGGGTAGCCGAGGCCATTCGGCTCATGAAGGTTAAGCATGCGGTAATTACCTCCGTAAATCGAGACGAATTGGCTGACCGCGGCGCCGAAATCTGGTATCATACGGTTCGTATGGTTAAGGAAAGTACACCTGAAGTAACTATAGAAACGCTCATTCCCGATGTAAAAGCCACATGGGCGGCCTTGGAACGCATGATTAGTGCCGGACAGGAAGTAGTTTCCCACAATATGGAAACCGTGAAGCGCCTTTACAGGAAAGTACGGCCTCAGGCTAAATACGAGCGCAGCCTTG
The DNA here is from genome assembly GCA_964439115.1 of uncultured Saprospiraceae bacterium. Taxonomy (GTDB): domain Bacteria; phylum Bacteroidota; class Bacteroidia; order Chitinophagales; family Saprospiraceae; genus UBA2329. Next base: position 2,747 of record CAYTNI010000093.1, on the reverse strand, counting down.
AGCAAATTTCTCGCACCAAATCTTACGGCAAGCGCACCAAGTCGGGTATTATGGTCGGCCTCGGGGAAACGCCCGAAGAAGTGTTTGAAATTATGGACGACCTTCTGGCCAACGGCTGCGATGTGCTTACCATTGGCCAGTACTTACAACCTACCAAAATGCACCTGGAGGTGGCCGAGTTTATCCATCCCGACCTGTTTGCCCGCTACCGGGAAGTCGGATTGGCAAAGGGCTTCGCTTTTGTGGAAAGTGGTCCATTGGTGCGTTCCTCCTACCACGCTGAAAGACATTTATAGTACTGCGACCCTCCCATTCGAACCAGATGGCCGGGCACATCGTTTGTTTTAGAGAAAACAAATATGCATTCAACGGTTGATGCGTTTGTTTTCCTTGTTATTGTTTTGTATTTTGGGTAATCTGGTAACCGATTTGTCGGATTAACCACTTACCACTTTTGACCACCGCATATTTCATTCATGTTTGCATCACTTCGAATAGCCCGGGTTTTTGGTATCCCTGTTCAGATACACTGGACTTTCAGCTTGTTGCTGCTCTGGATAGCCTATGAGGGATATGCCGGTGGTGCCGGTTGGTTCAATACCGGAATTATCGCGCTCATCATTCTGTCGCTCTTCTTTTGTGTCATCTTACACGAGTTTGGTCATGCCCTTATGGCGAGGCGTTTTGGCATTGATACCCATGACATCACCATTTCCCCGATTGGCGGTATTGCCCGATTGAATGGTATGCCCGAAAAGCCGGTTCAGGAAATGTGGGTAGCCCTCGCGGGGCCTATGGTTAACATGGTTCTTGCTGTCCTTTTTGCCGTTATGTTCTTTTTTTTGACCGGCGCCAACTGGTCCGAGGTCAGGATGACCTTTTACGGGTATCTGCTGCACGATGAGAACTATTTCCTGGACTACTCCCTGTTTGAATTTTTTCTAATCAGCATGATTGCCGGCAACACAATACTGGCCTTGTTCAATCTGCTGCCCGCTTTCCCTATGGATGGAGGGCGTGTACTGCGTGCCATAATGGCGCAACAATTGGGACGGCCGAAAGCCACCAGGATTGCTGCATGGGTAGGCCAGGCATTTGCCATAGCCCTTGCTGCTTATGGTTTCATGTCTGGAATGGAAGTAACCGGCCTGGTTGGTCTGTTTGTATTTTTTGCTGCGAGCCAGGAGAACCGATCAGTGCAATATGAAAGCGTTATTGCCAGGTTTTCGGTGGCGGATGCGGTAAGATTTCAATTCAGCACCCTCGAGAGCACCAGCACCATTGGAGCCGCAGCCCATCGCCTGCAACACGGCCTTGAAAGAAGTTTTTTGGTGTATGAAGTAGCTGATGAGCATGTCATCACGAGCTATGTGGAATCTAAGGACATCTTAGACGGCATCAGGGAAGGCAATACCGAGGCGTATATTTCTACCATAGCCAAACCTGTTCCCTACCGACTTTTCATGCACCAGCCCCTCAAAGATGCTGTATTGGGATTTCAGGAAAAGGACGCAGATATCCTTCCGGTAATAGATGGAGATACCATCATTGGCGTAGTAGATAGGGTTGGCATTGACCAGTTTTTGGCATCCCAATCCAGCAATATCAGAAAGCCATTTTTCACCCATTCTCAAAAATCCTAGCCGTATGGGCATACTCGATGATCTTAAAAAGTTGTTGTTTGGCGCCAAAGCGGTGGCCAAGTCTGCCGCAGATGAGACTCTCCACCAGGCAGATGCATTTGGAGAGGCTGCAAAAACCAAAGCAGAACAAGTAGGTGAACGCTTGCGGGAAGAAGGTGGTGAAGTGGCTCAAAAAATTGCCGATACTGCAGAACGTGTCGGCGAGCAGGTCATTGAAGTAAGTGAAAAGGTGGGTGAACGGATAAAAGAGTCTGCAGAAGAAATAGGCGGTAAAATCTTAGAAAAAGGAACAGAAACCCTGGAACGCGCCAAAACTTTGGGAGAACAACTCCGGGAGAAGGCATCCGGAATCATGGAAAAGGCTCAGGAAGAAGCTGCCAAGGCCGACATGGAGGCTACTGTCAAAGCAGCTGAAGATCTTGCTAGAAAATCAGCACCTACCACAGGGCAGCAAGGCTCCACGACCAAGGACAGCCTTTTTGAACAGTACGAGGATTTCTTCCAGAAGGCGGCCAAATTTGCCTCAGGAGATTACCGGTCAGAGGTAGAAATCACCCTTAAAAAAGACCCCGGCGCCTCTGCTGCTGAAAAACCCAAGGGGAAAGTGGCAGGGTTCACCGACCACGATGGCGATGGCAACGAAATCATAGACGATGCCATCCTTGCAGATGAGGAGGATCCATCCTGAGCCCCACTGCCAAATAGTCGGTGTTTTTTCCTGACTCCTGACAATTTGTGCTTTCTCAATTAGAATTTTGCTGTAGCGAACTTCAAAATATGTCTGTTTGTCGAAAATTCGGCTTAGCACACTGGTTTGGCCGCTACTTTGCAGGAGTTTATCTGCACAGATAAGCCGTCTGTTGCAATTCATGTTTCACCAAAAGAGTCACCACGATGACTTACGAGAATTTCACTATTAAAGCCCAGGAGTCCATCCTGAAAGCGCAGCAAATAGCAGCCGGTTTCAGCCAACAGCAGGTGGATACCACTCATTTGATAAAAGGCATACTTGAAGCAGATGAAAATGTGCCCAACTTCCTGATGCAAAAGCAAGGGGTAAATATTCCACAACTGAAACGCCTTTTGGATGAAGCCATCAGTACC